>JBGKDM010000228.1:0-3627 GCA_042954165.1 Synechococcus sp. | reverse complement strand
TTGGCTTCGGCGAAATGGAAATGGGAGCCCACCTGCACCGGCCGGTCGCCGCTGTTGGCGACGCTCACTGTGGTGACGGGTCGGCCTGCATTCAGCTCCAGTTCACCCGGTTCGGGAAGCAGTTCGCCTGGAATAAGAGGTGCCATGGGTTCTGCCTCAGCGAATCGGGTCGTGCAGGGTGACGAGCTTGGTGCCATCGGGGAAGACGGCCTCGATCTGCACCTCATGGACGAGCTCGGGCACGCCCTCCATCACCTGGTCCTGACGCAGCCAGGTGGTCCCCTCCTGCATCAGTTCGGCCACGCTCTTGCCGTCACGGGCACCTTCGAGCACCAGAAAACTGAGCCAGGCCACCGCTTCGGGGTGATTGAGCCTGAGGCCGCGGTTCAGACGACGCTCCGCCAGCAGAGCCGCGGTCACGATCAGGAGTTTGTCCTTTTCCTGGGGACTGAGATGCATGGAAACCCTCGGTCACTGTCAGTGTGTCGCCGTGGCGGGCGGCGCAGAGTTCGCTCTGAACACTGATGGCGTCAAAGGCTGTTCCTGCAGGGGCCAGACCCGTGGAATTCGGGGATCGTGCAGGGCCCTGAGACCACGGGTCCGTCGCCAGATGCGGCTGAACCAGAAGCGGGCATCCCGGCTCGACGGGCCGGCATACCGGGCCACAAAGCCCTGGTCGAGGGCGCTGCAGCGGAGCGTTCCTTCCAGGCCTTCGCGATCGCCCCGGGCTCCATCGATCAGGTCGTTGAGGGTGGTGCGCGTCATCGGCATCGGCGCCGCCCAGACCAGGGAGCCGAACACGGGTTGGCGGTGAAGGCCATGCAGATCGTTGAGGCTGGGTCCCCCCAGTTCCAGCCGGTCCACGAATTCCCACCGACCTGGCTGCGAGGACGGTTCGTTCACCCTCTCGATGCTGAGCTCTGAGCGCCAGCTGCCCTGCTGCAGGTCTTCTCCAGCCGCCGTGCGGCCCAGGCGCACGATCTCCGCACTCAGAAACGATGCATCCATCGGCAGCTGCACGCTGAGGTGCTGGTGATAGAGGGCGTTGGCATAGAGCACCAGCTCCTGGGGCAGCCACTCGAGATCACTGCCGCTGCCGAGCCTGCAGGTCACCTGTTGCTGTGCCCAGATCCCCTCGGGATTCAGGCGGCTGCGTCCGATGGAGCCGTACACCTTCTGGGCGGCCACGCTGGTGATCAGGCTGCGGCTGCCGGCGTCGAGCTCAAGATTGATGCTGAGCAGGTCGCCGCCCACCAGCCCCCCGGCGGTGTGCAGCAGAGGCAGTTCGCAGCGGCCGTCATCGCCGCCCTCGGCTCGCAGCAACTTGAAGGGCGCGGTGCATCCCCCCTGATGACGGGTGCGTTCGCCGCTCCGGGCGAACCGGAGCTGGCATTGGCCATGCCATGGATCGAGGCGTTGCATGGCACCACGCTCGAGGGTGTCAGGGCGATCACTCTGTAGCAATGCGCACCAAACGCAGCCTGTCGGCTGGGCAGGCTGAAGCTCTCGACGAGGGCGTGCTTGGCGGAACCTGTGATCGTGCTGGAGCATCGCCTCGGTGTCGCGTCCTGCCCTGAGGCCAGCGAGGAGGTCTGCCTGCAGTTGCCGCTCACGGCCGATCAGCGCACGGTGCTGCGCGGTCGCCGTCGCACCCGCTGCGGCCGGGATGTGCTGATGCAGCTGCCGAGGGAGGGGCCTCTCCAGCCCGGTGACCGCCTGATGGACGGCCGCCGCACCATGCAGGTCGAGGTGGTTGCCGCGGCGGAATCCCTGCTTCGGGTTCAGGCCAGCTCAACACTGGAGCTTCTGCAGGCGGCCTATCACCTCGGCAATCGTCACGTTGCCCTGGAGTTGCATCACGATGAGCTGCTGCTGCAGCAGGATTCCGTTCTCGAGGGCATGCTCCGCAGCCGCGGTCTGGCGGTGAGTGTCTGCCAGCGTCCCTTCCTGCCGGAGGGGGGTGCCTATGGAGGCGGCCACAGCCACCGGCATGGTCAGGCTCCGTCGCCCGCATGAGCAGGTTGGCCTTGCTGCAGCTGGTGAGTCCGGCGCTGCCCGTGGGGGCCTTCAGCTACTCGGAGGGTCTTGAGGTTCTGGTTCAGGCCGGTGCGCTGCGCGATGCACCAGGCCTGGAACAGTGGCTCACCTCTGAGCTGCAGCGCGGAGCCGTGCGTCTCGAAGCGGCTGCGCTCCCTGAGCTGGTGCGGCATCTGAGGGGCTGGGTGCAGGACCACGACGTTGCAGCCCGGGATCGCTTGCTGCATCTCGATGGCTGGCTCCTGGCGACACGCGAGGCCGCGGAGATGCGTGCCCAGCAGCGGCAGATGGGTGGCTCCCTGATGGCATTGCTGTCGGAGATGGACCATCCCCTGCCCGAGTCTGTTCTCCTTGCCTGGCCGGCGGCCTGGGCCTGGGCGGCACTGTCGCTGCAGGTGTCTGAGCTGGAGATGCTTGAGGGCTATCTCTATGGATGGGTCGCCAATCAATTAAGTGCAGCGGTGCGCCTGGTGCCCCTCGGACCGACGCAGGCGCAGGTGTTGCAGCAGCGGCTCCTGCCGCTGCTTGAGGTGCAGGCCCGTGAACTGGTCGGTCGGGACCCTCGTCTTCTCTGGAGTGCCGGCGTGGGCGCATCCCTGGCACAGCTGGCCCATGCTGAGCTCTATTCCCGTTTGTTCCGAAGCTGATGGGCAGCAAGCTGCGTCTTGGAGTGGCCGGCCCGGTGGGGTCCGGCAAAACAGCTCTGGTTGAGGCTCTCTGCCTCCGACTGCGTGATCAGTTGCAGCTGGCTGTTGTCACCAATGACATCTACACCCAGGAGGATGCCCAGTTCCTCACCCGTGCCGGAGCCCTGGCCCCGGAGCGCATCCGTGGTGTGGAGACGGGGGGCTGTCCCCATACGGCGATCCGGGAAGACTGTTCGATCAACCGCGCTGCCGTTGCCGAGCTTGAGGCGCAGTTCCCCGATCTCGATCTGGTGTTGGTGGAGAGCGGTGGCGACAACCTGGCGGCCAGCTTCAGCCCTGAGCTGGTGGATCTCTGTGTGTATGTGATCGACGTCGCCGCCGGCGACAAAATTCCGCGCAAGGGCGGGCCCGGCATCACCCGCTCCGATCTTCTGGTGATCAACAAGATCGATCTCGCGCCCCTTGTAGGTGCAGACCTGGAGACAATGCGACGCGACACCCTGCGAATGCGTGGTGATCGCCCCTGGTGCTTCACCAACCTCCACAGCGGCGAAGGCCTGGATCAGGTGGTCGCGTTCCTGTTGCAACAGCTACCGATTCAGAGCCAAGGGGCTGGATGATCCGCCCTGCGCTTCGGGTTTGGTAATTCCTGATACTTGCGAGGGCCAGGGTGGCTGGGACTGTCCATAGGCGATTAACGCAGCAGTCACCACTGTCAACACCCATGTCTCAACCGTTGTCGAAGCGCATCCTGATCAGCCTGGCGGCAGCCTCCGTCGGCATGTCCGTCACTGCCTGTGGCGGTGGTGATCAGGCATCCAACGTCGAGTACGACGACACCGTGACGGTCGGAATTCTTCATTCCCTCACCGGCACCATGGCCATCTCCGAATCCACCCTGGTGGACACCGAGAAGATGGCGATTGACGAGATCAATGCCGCC
>JBGKDM010000227.1:0-12678 GCA_042954165.1 Synechococcus sp. | reverse complement strand
AGATCTTAGACCACCACCGGTGCCCTTCCCTCAGTTGACTTGTGGGCGGAAGAGGTGGTCGTGGGAGGGAGAGTAAAGCTTGGATCGCTGGCCCTGGCTGGCGAGGGCTGGGCTGACCACATACAGCGTGGTTCGAATCAGCTGACGTTCTTTGGAGACCGCTGCCATCTGATTCAGGGGCACCACATTCAGCCACTGGTCGGGCCAGCTCACTCGGTAGCCAATCGCGACGGGAGTGTCTTCGGGGTAGTGCTCGAGAAGGGTGGCTTGAACTTCGTCCACATGGCGGGCACTGAGATACAGGCACAGAGACGCTTTAAGCCTGGCCAGATTGCTCAGATCTTCCGCCTCAGGCACCCCGGTGCGACCGCCTGCACGGCTGAGCACGATGGTCTGAACCACTCCTGGAATGGTGAGTTCGGCGCTTAAGGCTGATGCTGTGGCTTGGTAAGCACTGAGTCCGGGGACCACTTCGACCGCAATGCCAGCATCGGCAAGACCGCAGACCTGTTCTGAGAGAGCTCCATACAGGCAGGGATCACCATCGTGAAGACGCACCACCCGCAGGCCCTGCCGGGCGCGGTCGATCATCAGCGGCAGCACATCTTCCAGGGTGAGGGTGCTGGTGCGAATGCGTTCGCAGCCTTCGGGAGCCAGGGCTGCGATCTGAGGGGAGACCAGAGAATCAGTCCAGATCAACACATCCGCAGCGCGAAGGCGGTCTTCTGCCCGTCGGGTCAGCAGATCAGGAGCCCCAGGCCCGGCGCCAACGATGGCGATGCTGGAGGGCTCAGCGCTGGAGGAGGAGGTCATGTGGAGGAACCGTTGTGAAGCCCGGGATCAGGCAGGTCGTTGTGACGGACGTAAAGCCACCAGAGCCCTGCAGCAGCCACAAGCATGAGGGCCAAACTCATCACCTGAGCCATGCGCAAGCCCCCCTCGCAGAACGGGGGCAGGCCACCAAGGCAGAGGGGGTCAATCCGCAGCCCTTCGATCCAAAGCCGTCCGCAGCTGTAGCTGAGCAGATAGATGCAGCTCAGGGCACCGGCAGGAAGACGCAGGCCTCCCTCCTGTTTGGCTTTGAGGAAGAGCACCATCAGCAGCGCGAACACCCCCAGGTTCCAAAGTGATTCGTAAAGAAAGGTGGGATGGAAATATTGGGCTTCCGGGAAGATCTTCTGCACGTTGCGAGGAACGCTCTCGATCAAGAGCTTCCAGGGAAGGTCGGTGGGCACACCGAAAGCTTCGCTATTGAAGAAATTTCCCCAGCGGCCGATGGCCTGGCCGAGAGCGACTGAGGGCACCAACACATCGAGTACATCCCAGAACGGTTGTCGCCTCCAGCGGCAAAAGAGAATGACCGAAACCGTTCCTGCTAGCAGTGCACCGTGGATGGCAATGCCGCCTTCCCAGATGGCAAACGCCTTGAAGGGGTTGGCGGCGTAGTTCGGCCACTCAAAGGTGACGTAGTAGATCCGTGCTCCAATCACAGCGGCCAGCACCAAGATCGGCAGTAGATCGCTGATCAAGCCTTGCTCAAGGTTGCGTTGCTTGGCCAGCCAGCTGGAGAGGTTGAGGCCAATCAGAACCGCCAGGGCAATCAGCAGTCCATACCAGCGAAGAGGAAGGACCCAGTCTCTGGTGAAAGGCAAAAATTCCCCTGGCGACTGGAGAGTCGCCAGGGGAAGGAGGGCTTCAAAAGCCATGGTGATCAGACACCCTCAGCGGCCTGGACCTTTTCAATCTGCTTCTTCTTCAGGACCAGCATGATCTGGGCCAGAGCCACGGCGGCGAAGAAGGCCAGCAGGCCATAGATCCGAACAGGGTTCTGGAGAACGATTTCACCGTCCATCTGGCCAAAGCCACCCACGTTCGGGTCGTTGGTCAGAGGAGCACCGGCCTCGACTTGGTCACCCACAGCCACGATCAGCTCAGGGCCGACGGGGATGGTTTCGTCGGTGGTGCTGCCGTCGGCAGCCTTGATGGTCACCACGCTGGCGCCGTTGTCACCAGGGGCGATGGCGCTGACGCTGCCTGCAGCCGGAGCGGTGAAGACGGTGTTGTTGCTCTTCTCACCGGTGGGGTACACCTGACCGCGGCCACGGTTGCCACCCACAAACACCTGGTACTTGCCGAAGTGAATGCTGCTGTCAGCGGCGGGGTCGGGCGACAGGATCGGGAAAACGATTTCCTGGTGCTCGTCACCAGAGATGGGGCCCACCAGAAGGATGTTGGGCTGATCGTCGCTGTAGTGGGTGACGTAGACGCCCTCGGTCTCTTCCTTGATTTCGTCGGTCCAACGATCCTGGGGGGCCAGGGTGAAGCCATCAGGAAGCTGCACCACGGCACCCACCTGAAGGGGAACCTGACTGCCGTCAGCACCGATCTCCTGAAGGCCGTTTTCGTAGGGGATCTTGACGGCTGCCTTGAACACGGTGTCGGGAAGCACCGACTGGGGAAGTTCCACTTGCGTGGTCTTGTTGGCCAGGTGGCAGTTGGCACAAACGATCTTGCCGGTGGCTTCACGCGGTGCCTCGTAGTTCTGCTGAGCCCAGAAGGGGTAAGCCCAGGAGGCAGTGGGAGCCGTCAACACGGCTACGCCGACGATCAGTGCGGCGAAGAGAGGTGAAAGGAGGCGACGCATGGGGGACGAGGAGCGGGAGGGGATGGGAGAAACGGTTGGGTTGATCAGGCCCACCAGGGCTTCTCGCCCGTGCGGAAGTCGGTTTCGGTCCACTGGCTCACGAACACGTTGTCGTTCTCGACACTCACGTTGGCCAGGGCCAGGGAGAGGGGAGCGGGACCACGCACCACCTTGCCGGTGGCGTCGTACTGGCTGCCGTGGCAGGGGCACATGAACTTGTTGGCGCCGCTGTTCCAGGGCACCACGCAGCCCAGGTGGGTGCAGATCGCATTGATGCCGTAGCTGCCGATGGCGTCGTCGCCTTCAACGATCAGGTAGGTGGGGTCACCCTTGAGGCCTTGCACCAGGCTGCGGTCGCCAGCAGCGTGGCTGCTCAGCCAGCCTGAAGCGGTGATGTCGTTTCCGAGCTCATCCTTGGCGGTGGTGCCACCGCCGCCACCCGCGGCGCGGGGGGGAATGAAGTAGTTGGCGACCGGATAGAGAGCACCCAGGGCAACGCCAGTCACGGAGCCGAAGGTCAGCAGATTCATGAACTGCCGACGACCCATTCCGGGCACATCGCTCGAGGAGGCTTGGGTCATGGCGGGTGATCAACCGTCACTGAATGGCGATCATTATGGACGCCAAAGGGCCCCGCCACGCTTTGCGACAACAGGGCTTTAACGATTGTTCCTTTCTCCGATTCCGTGCTTGACGTCCGCGCCGCTGAGGCTCCCCGCCCACTCACCGTGGAGGAGGTGATCGGCTGTCTTCAGCAGCGCTGGCAGGCGTCTTACGACCTTCAGCTCGTGGTTCGAAGGGGCCGTCTCTACCTTCAGGTGATGTGGGCTTATCTCGAACAGCAGTCGTTCCCTCTGGATGAAGGCGCCTATCGGGCCCATCTCGCCGAGGTGATTGATGTTGTGAATCGTTTAGCTCAGGCGGACATCGTCAGGGAGTGGTTGAACACAACCCGCGACCGTCCCCGGCTTGGAAAAGCCCTCAGCCTCCAACTCCAGGGGGCTGAGCGCCTTGAGGAGTTTCTGCTCTGAACCCCTGAGAGAGTCCCACCACACCGACGCCGACCAGATAGAGGACGGTGATGGCGCCCCCCAGCAGCAGCATCGTGACTGGATCTGTCGAGGGGGTCAGGACAGCGCCTGCCAGTGAGGCTGCCAGCACCACCCAGCGCCACGCCGCCAGCATGCGTTTCCAGGTGATCAAGCCGAACAGGCCAAGCAGAAGCTGAAGAACGGGCAGCTGAAAGGCCAGACCTGTCGCCAGCATCAGCAGCAGGACGAAATCGAGATAGCGCTCGATCGACCAGAGCGGTTCGACCACGTCAGCGCCGTAGCTGACGAGGAAGCGGAGGGCCGCAGGAACCAGCGCCCACCAGGCAAACGCCAAGCCTGCAAGAAACAGAACGGCTGACCCTGCCACAGCCGGTGCAATCAGCCGTCGCTCCCTGACGGTGAGACCTGGGAGCACGAAGGCCAGTCCCTGGTACAGCACATAGGGAAGTGCCAGCGTGAGCCCTGCATAGCCGGCCACCTTGAAGGAAACGAACAGGAACTCTCCGGGGGCCAGCTGCAGAAAGTGAATCGAACTGGCCGGTGCTTCCAGCAGGCGCACCAGGGGTTTCACGACCACAAGGCATCCAAGGGCCGCGACGACCACGGCCAGGAGACTGCGAAACACCCGCTGTCGGAGTTCCTCCAGGTGATCCACCAGGGGCATCTCCTTGTCGCCAGGCAGATCAGGGCCTGCGGCGCTGCCGATCCGGATCGGTGGCGGCGGCTGGAGCGGCCGAGGTGCGACGTCCGGCTGATCGATCGGTTCCGGGGAGCTCAGAAGGACGCGTCAGGGCTTTGTGCAGGCTAGAAGTTCCCCGGCCTGCAGTCGTTGTTCGGCCCTGCCGGGTTCCGCCCAGCGCACCGAGCCTCCGCGATGGCGCACGGTGCCCGGTCCGGCGCCAACAATGCGTTGCAACTGCTCCACAGGCACCATCACGACGGCGACACGTCGATTGCCGCGTGCCCGGCTGAAGTAGGCCGCCAGATCAGCCGCGAGGTCGAGGTCGGCCTCTTCAGCCATGCCGCTGGAGGCTTTCAGCACCACATGACTGCCGGGGCATTCCTGCGCATGAAACCAGAGATCGCCTGGCCTGGCCTGGCGAAGACTGATCCAGTCGTTCTGTCGATGGTTGCGTCCCACCTGAATCGCCAGGCCCCCCGGCGAGCGCAGGGCCAGGGGGTGCGGCTGGTGTTCGGGACGGGATCCCGCAGCCTGCCGTCGGCGGCGCTGACGAGGAGCGAGCAGGTCCTGGGCTTCCCGGCGGAGGTCCTCCAGGTGCAGGAGCCGGTCGTCGCCCTGATCCCAATCCGATGCGAGCACATCCTCAAGAAAGGACTCGCTGCCTTCAATCAGCTCCAGTCGCTGGCGGTGGTGACGCTGGCGCTCCTCCAGAAGGGGAACGGCGCGGCGCAGTTTCCTGGCCTTGCGATAGAGCTTCTGAGCCTCGTTGATCTGATCGCGATCCGGTGAAGGCAGGCAGAGGATGGCATCCGCCTGTTGCTGCAGCGCGTCGGCATCGTGCGTGGCCTGAAGCCGTGTTGTCTGGTCGTCGAGCTGGTCCTGTTCGCGGCGGCGGGCCAGCAGGAGTTGCTGGCGCAGCTCATGGCTCTGGCGTTCCAGAGTTCTGGCCTGCAGCCTCGCGCTGTAGAAGCGACCCAACGCAAGGCTCAGGGGTTCACCCTCGGATGCGTCAACGGTTGCCGTGACGGCATCGGGATCCCAGACGGCATAGCGGCCGTCGGCGTCAAACCGCACGGCAAAGGATCGGTTGTCCAGGCAGGTGAGCCAACGGGTCCAGCGACGGTGCAGGGCCTGCCATTGCTCACTGGTGAGCTCGGACACCGGTGATTTCAGGAGGTCCTGCCCCAGTTGGCGGCCCAGGCCCGGGCTGATGCCCTGGTAGGTCTTGGCGAGTGCCTTATCCAGAGAAAGGGGCAACAGGCTCAGGCGTTGCTTCCATCGCTCGAAGCCTTCATCAGCCTGTGGTGGCCTCCCTTGCAGTGCGGGAGGCGACACGTAGGGGTCTCCCGTGCCGATTGGACGGACCCGTGACTGGTGGTCGCGGACCTGGCGACCGAGCGCAATGATCCGCTGGCGTTCGTCCAGCAGCAGAAGGTTGCTGTGGCGCCCCATCACTTCAAGGATGAGCCAGCGCCGCACAGGACTGCCCGGCCTTGCGGCAAATCCAAACTGCACCACGCGCTCGAACGGTTGCTGCTGAAGCTCCACCAGCGCGAGCTGCCGCAGACCATGCTGGCTTTGCTGGGCCAGGGTGCTGCCGCTTCCCTGCCTCGGAGGAGCTGGGATCTGGGTCAGCCGTGGACAGTCGGCTTGCCAGCTCAGCTCCAGCCACACCATCCCTTTCAGGGTTCGACATCCCAGCTGCAGGGTCTGGGCATCCGGTTGCTGCGCTTTCTCGAACCGGCTCGGCAGGACGCGCGTGCGGAGATCTGCCACCACCGCCGACAGGGCGGTGAAGTCCATGGCCTGGGGAGAAGGCAAGCCCATCGGCGCGTTGGTGGAATCCGCTGTGCAGGATGCCTTCCTACCCTGCGGAGCGATTTCGCCCAGCCCATGGCCCCATCTCAGACCGCTGCCCGGCTCACGGTGCTCACAGGCCCCAGCGGGGTGGGAAAGGGCACCCTGGTGGCGCGTCTGCGTGAGCGGCACCCCAGTCTGTGGCTCTCGGTGTCGGCCACCACACGCTCGCCTCGTCCAGGGGAACAGGACGGCGAACACTATTTCTTCCACAGTCGCGACCGTTTTGACGACCTGGTGGCAGCAGGAGGGCTGCTGGAGTGGGCCGAATTTGCAGGCAATTGCTACGGCACTCCGCGGCAGCCGGTGGAGTCGCGACTCGCCTCCGGGTCGCCGGTTCTGCTTGAGATTGAACTGGAGGGTGCCCGCCAGGTTCGGCACTCGTTTCCTGAGGCCTTCCAGATCTTTCTGGCTCCGCCAAGCTTCGCAGAACTGGAACAGCGGATCCGCGGTCGAGGGACCGATGCAGAGGCGGCGATTGAGAAACGTCTTGCCAGGGCCCGTCAGGAACTGGAGGCCCAGGGGGAGTTCGATGCCGTCGTCATCAATGACGACCTTGATCAGGCGTTGGCTGAGCTGGAGACGTTGATGCAGCTCGCCTGATCACACCAGTGATCAGGTTGTTCTGTTCTGTTCCCCAACAATCAGCTTGAAAAAAGCACAAAAAAAGGGGGGTTGAATGAACCCCCTTCTAAATCTGTGGATCGATCGATCACATCGGGTGGAACAGCAGGTCAGGGAAGAAGCGATTCCACTCAATCAGAATGCCGGCTGTCAGTGTGAACCAGATGGCTGCAACCACAGGGGCAGTGGTGAGAAATTTCTGCATCGGATTAAGGGAGCAGTGGTGAGGGAAGGGAACGAAAGAGAATCTCAGCGAGGTGAAACAGTCACCTTGTCATCGCTCTCAAGAAGCTTGCCGCTGGTGAATTCACCGAACGCAGCCAGCGGCCAAGTGGCTGCAGCGATGCAGCTCTTGAGTGCGAGCTTGAGATCGATCTGAATCTCCTTGGTGTACTGCTCCTTGGTGCCGCGGGTGGCTTTGAGGTACTCACGACCTGCCCAGCCGATGCAGCCGGTGATGTAGAGGAACATCAGGCCGGGGTAGACGAAGTCACCTGCATGGCTCCAGCGGCCATCAACGATCAGGTGGGGAAGTCCGTCATCACCACAGACGGCCTGGCTGTACATCTCGAAGCGGGCTTTGGCCTGCGGAGTGGTCGCTGCGCTGGCGCGCTGTTGAAAACGGGCACTCTCGGAACAGGGGGTGAGACCTGCTACATCAGCCTTGGCGACGGGAGCGAAGCCGAAGACAAGAAGAGCCGAAAGCGCAAGGGCAAAGAGACGACGCATCGGAACGATTCCTGATTGAGCCTGCCCCGAAACGGCAGGATGTCACTTGTGGACACTAGGTGAGCCTGCCCAGCCCGATGACAACAGTCCTGGCCCTCGAAACAAGTTGTGACGAGTCCGCAGCTGCCGTTGTGCGGCGTCGGGACGGGGGCATCGAGGTGCTGGCCCATGGGATTGCTTCCCAGGTCGAGGAGCACGCCCAGTGGGGTGGAGTCGTGCCGGAGATCGCATCCCGCCGCCATGTGGAAGCGCTCCCCCACCTGATCGCGTCCTCTCTGGCTGACTCGGGTGTGTCCATGGACCAGCTGGATGCCGTGGCGGCCACCGTGTCGCCTGGATTGGTGGGGGCCCTGATGGTGGGCTCGATCACGGCCCGCACGCTTGCCGCACTCCATCAGCGTCCGTTTCTCGCGATTCATCACCTGGAAGCCCATCTGGCTTCGGTGCACCTGGCTCCTGAGTCCCCCAAGCCTCCCTACCTGGTGCTCCTTGTGAGTGGTGGCCACACCGAACTCATCCGCGTTGATGCCGATGGCGCCATGCTTCGTCTCGGCCGCAGCCACGATGACGCTGCTGGTGAAGCGTTCGACAAGGTGGCGCGGTTGCTTGGGTTGTCCTATCCCGGAGGACCGGCGATCCAGGCCGTTGCCGCGACCGGGGATCCCCGCCGCTTCTCGCTCCCCAAGGGGCGTGTGAAACGTCCCGGGGGAGGGTTTCACCCCTATGACTTTTCCTTCAGTGGACTGAAAACAGCGATGTTGCGTCAGGTGGAGTCCCTGCGCAGCGCGTCAGAGCTGCTTCCCGTCGCTGACCTGGCGGCCAGTTTTGAGCAGATCGTTGCCGATGTGCTCGTTGAGAGAAGTCTCCGGTGCTGCCGGGACCAGGGCCTCAACACCCTGGTCATGGTCGGGGGGGTCGCAGCCAACCATCGGCTGAGAACGCTGATGGAGGACAAAGGCGGCAACCTCGGCGTCCAGGTGCGCTGTGCCCCGCTGGCGTTTTGCACCGACAACGCTGCGATGGTGGGCGCTGCAGCGTTGCAACGGCTCGCTGCCGGTTCCCGGATCAGTTCCCTGGAACTCGGTGTCTCAGCGCGCTGGCCCCTGGAGAAGGCCGCGGACCTTCAGGACTTGACGCCCCCGTTCTGAGGGCGACGTTCTTACGATGGACTCAGTGGTCTTGCCGTTATGTCGCCCGAATCACCCCTTGACGACCGCGGCGACAGGATTGGGAACGACAAGGTCGGGGGCGACAACGTTGAGGTCGTGTCCGGGGGGGAGCTGAACTCCTGGCGGCGCGGATTCACACCCCAGGCAGAGATCTGGAACGGAAGGCTGGCGATGCTCGGTCTGTCGGCGGGTCTTGCCGTGCTCCTCCTGTCCCGTCTGGTGAGTCGCTGGTTGTCCTGAAGTCCACCGGAGCGTTGATGCTCGTCTCAGGTGCGACCGCGCAGCGCCTGCGCCAGTTCGTTCGGTTTGAGGCTGACCGCGATGGCGCTGTCCTTCTCGACCCGTCCCTCCTCCACAAGGGTCTGGAGAGACTGATTCGTGGTCACCATGCCGTCGAACCCACTGCGTTCCATGATCTCTTCGACCTCGTCGATCGCACCGCGCTGGATGTAATCCCGGCAGGCATCGGTGTTGATCAGGATGTCGTGATAAGCAGCACGTTTCTTGTCAGTGGTTCGGATCAGTCCCTGGGCGATCACCCCGAGCAGGGATTCGGACAGGGATCGCCGCACGCTTTCCTGCTCTTCGGGTGCGTACATCCCGAGGACCCGTTCCACGGTTTTCACCGCCGAATTCGTATGCAGCGTGCCGAAGACGAGGTGACCGGTCTGGGAGGCCTCCAGGGCTGTGCTGAGGGTTTCCCGGTCCCTGATCTCACCGACCAGGATCACATCGGGATCTTCGCGGAGTGAGGCGCGAAGAGCGTTGTGGAATTTCAGGGTGTGCTGCCCGACCTCCCGATGGCGAATCAGGGATTTCTTGCTGTTGTGCACGAATTCGACCGGATCCTCAATCGTGAGGATGTGGCGGGTCTGATTGCTGTTGATCCAGTCGATCATGGCCGCCAGCGTTGTGCTCTTGCCGGAGCCAGTCGGCCCAGTCACCAGAACGAGTCCCTTCGGGCGCGAGGAGAGATCCCTGAGAACATCGGGCAGATTCAGATCCTCCAGGCTCAGAATCGTCTGTGGAATCAGGCGGAGAACCATGGCTGATCCCCGCAGCGAATCCAGCAGGTTGATGCGCACCCGCACAAAGGAGAAGGCGTGGGATCCGTCAAATTCCTTCTCGGTGCTGAAGCCATCAATCTGTTGCGGCGTCAGGATCTCCTGCAGCCAGCCCTGAAACATCGCCGGAGTTGTGACCGGCCACTCGGTCGTCAACATCTCCCCGCGGGCTCGATACCGGGGCTGCTCGCCAATCCCAAGATGCACGTCGGAATGCCCTGCTTCATGGGCGATGCGCACAATTTCCTCAAGGCTGGGGACGTCGCCCTCGGGCCTGCTGGATGGGATGACCGGTGACTGCGGTCTGACGGCAGGTTGTGCCGTGGTGCGCTGTTGGTCCACCGGGGTCTGCGGCAGCGGTGGCTGCGCTGCAGGACGATTGCCTCCCGGCTGCGAAGGCAGGGGGGGGAACCCTGGAGGAAAAACCGGACTGGTCACGGGGACGGCTGAGGCTTCTTCAAACAGCTTCGCGATCTCACGTGATTTGGCAACCCGGTTTCACTCCTAAAGTGCCTGAGATGCTCGGGAATCTATGGCTGGTAAGCCGAGGGTGACGATTGTTCTCGGTACCCGGCCAGAAGCGATCAAGCTCGCCCCGGTGATTCAGGAGTTTCAGGCCTGCCCACTGGTTTCAACCCGCGTGGTGCTCACGGGGCAGCACCGCGAGATGGTCATGCAGGTGATGGATCTGTTCGGTCTCAAGGCCGACCATGACCTCAACCTGATGGCTCCACGGCAGACCCTGACCCACGTCACCTGTGCTGCGCTCCAGGGGCTGCGGGATGACTTCCAGGCCTACCCGCCCGCCATGGTTCTCGTTCAGGGGGACACCACGACCGCTTTCGCGGCCGCACTGGCGGCGTTCTATGAACAGATCCCCGTCGGTCACGTTGAGGCGGGGCTTCGCACCGACAACATCCTGGATCCGTTCCCTGAGGAAGCCAACCGTCGGTTGATCTCCCAGGTTGCCCAGCTTCACTTCGCTCCGACCCAACGCTCCGAGGCCAACCTCCTGGATGCTGGCGTTGTCGGTCGGGTGCTCGTCACCGGCAATACGGTGATCGATGCCTTGCTGCGCATGGCTGAACAGGCGCCGAGCCTGGACGATCTCGGCATCGACTGGCTGCGGCAACGGGTCATCCTCGCGACGGTTCACCGACGTGAGAACTGGGGCGAGCCTCTCGCGCAGATTGCAGCCGGTCTGCGCAACGTGCTTGACGATCATCCCGACACGGTTCTGTTGCTTCCTCTCCATCGCAACCCCACGGTTCGCGACCCGCTCCGCGCTCTGCTGGGTGACCATCCCCGCGTTGTGCTCACCGAGCCCCTGGACTACGACCGTCTCGTCGCAGCCATGCAGGGCTGCACACTGCTGCTGACCGATTCCGGAGGGTTGCAGGAGGAGGCTCCTGCCCTTGGTAAGCCCGTCCTCGTGCTTCGCCGCACCACGGAACGACCTGAGGCTGTGGAGGCTGGAACAGCGCGTTTGGTGGGCGTCGATGCGGAGGCCATCGCCTCGGAGGCGCACCGCCTGCTCAGCGACCCAGAGGCCTACAACGCCATGGCCCGTGCTGTGAATCCATTCGGCGACGGCAAGGCCAGTTCCAGAATTCTTGAGGCCTGCCTTGCCCTTCTCCAGCACTGAGCGGGGCCGGGCGGCTTTCAGCTCCGGCGGGGCGTATCGATGGCTGCTGGAACGGAGCTGGGACCCTGGCCCATCGGTTGCGGTTGCCGGCCGTTCCAGCCGGAGCCTGATCTTCTGCGGATTGAATCCCTCAAAAGCCGACGCCGATCAGAACGATTCCACCCTCCGGCGGCTGCGGTCGTTCGCCGGGTCATGGGGCTATCAGCGCCTGATCGTGATCAATCTGTTTGCCCTGGTGACGCCATCGCCGCAGATGCTCCGTCGTCACCGGCGACCGGTTGGCTCCGCCAATGACGCTGTGATCAATCACTGGCTCCGTCACTGGGCCTGCCGCCCCAGTTGGGATCTATGGCTGGGATGGGGTGCGAACGGGAGCCTCCATGGCCGGGACTGCTGGTTCCTGGACAGGCTTCAGTCGCTGATCACAACCCGGTCCAGCCGGACTGGCGACGGTCCGTTCTGTCTTGGACGAACGCACCGCGGTCATCCCCGGCATCCCTTGTATCTCCCCGCATCGTCCATCCCTCAACCCTGGTTTGCGGCGGGAGTCTCTCCGATTCGTCATCCTGTGTCAGACGTTCAGGTCTGTACGGTTTCCCCATGACTCGCACCCCGCGCCGTTACGCCGTCTCTCTGCATCTGATGGGTGGGCAGACCGAGATGGTGCATTTCCCCACGCTGGAGCAGTTCCAGCAGTGGTACCAGGGCCTTGTCAATGCCGGTGCCAACAGTGGGTTTGTGAACGTTCCCCTCGGCGAGTTGGATGGGGAGTATCTGGTGGTCCGACCCGAAGCCGTGATCGGGGTGCGCGTCGAGCCGCAATTCAATGCCATAGATGACGCCTGAGCGATTAGGTCTGCTCTGGGGCGTCACCGTTTTTGCCGGGGCGTCGGCGCGGCTGGTGGCGGCTCTGTCGGGACTCCCCGGCGTGGTTTTGCTGCTGCTTTCCGGCCTGCTGATCGGCCGCTCCGGGCTGGGCCTGGTCGAACCGCTTGACCTCGGTCAGGGTCTCGCCACCGTTGTGGGTCTGCTGGTGAGTCTGGTTCTCTTCGATGGGGGGCTGAATCTGCGTCTCCCTGGGGACACCATCAAGGCCACGGTGCTGCGGATCTCGGTGGTGCGATTGCTCCTGTCCCTTGGCTCGGCGCTGCTGGCGGCGCACTGGCTTGCGGGTCTGAATTGGTCTGTCGCTGCTGTCTACAGCGCGATTGT
>JBGKDM010000226.1:0-4649 GCA_042954165.1 Synechococcus sp. | reverse complement strand
AGAAACTGACTGAGAACATCGGAACTCCGTGCACCCAGGGCCTTCCGGAGACCGATTTCCGCGGTCCGTTCGCTCACGGACACCAACATGATGTTCATGATTCCAATCCCCCCCACCAGAAGGGAAACACCGCCAATCGCCGCCAGCATCAGTGTCAATCCACCTGTGATAGTGCCGACGATGGTGAGGGCATCCTTCTGGGAGCGCACAGCGAAATCATCGTCACGAAGAATCTTGTGTCGCTGGCGCAGAAGATTCGTGATCTGGAATTTGGCTGGACCCGTACTGGCTTCATCGAGCGCTTCAACACTGATGAAACTGAGGCTGACCCCATAGGTGGGGTCCCGCCCCGTCAGCCTGCTCACCATGGTCGTGAGAGGGATGTAAGCGTTTTCATCCTGGTTGCTTCCAAACACAGCACCCTTGGGTTCAAGAACGCCGATCACATCGAAGCCCTGATCCCGAATCCTCAGCGTCTGGCCAATGGCCTGTCCTGTCGGGAAGAGTTTGTCGCGAAGATCGGGCCCGATCACAACGACTGTGCGCGCCGATTTCAGATCCCGATCACTGATGAACCGTCCCTGGGCGACATCGAAACTGCGGATCGGCAGAAAGCTTGGGGTCACACCATTGATGGAACTGCTGGTTGTTCGCGATCCGTTCTGAACAACAGCACTGGTTGTGATCTGTGGAGCGACCCGTCGAACACTGGGAACCTGTTCCTCGATCGCATCAGCATCCTCGAGCACCAGTGTTTTTGGAAAAGCAACACCCCGTCGACGCGTGTCGTTGTTTCCTGGAACGACGAACAACACATTGGCCCCAAGGCTGCTGAGTTGCTCCTCCGCCAGGTTCTGCGCTCCTCGTCCGACGCCAACGAGCGTGATCACTGACGCATTGCCGATCACGATGCCGAGCATCGTCAGAGCACTGCGCAGGCGGTTGGCCCCCAATGTGTTGAGAGCCATGCTGACGGTCTCGGTGAGCGGCAGCTTGCGGGCCATGGACGGACGGTTTAGATCGCTGCGTGGCTGAGGCCCTTATCCAGCCTTCCGTCGTTACCGACGAAGCCGACCTTCACCAGATCCGTTGAACCCGAGACCTCCGGCTGGGTGCCTGCGGTCTGAACCACAAGGTCACCGCCCTTGAGCCAACCTCGCTCGTGGGCAATCTCCATGGCTGCAGCGAAGGTGGCCGTGGTTCGTTCATGGACCTCGGTCACCAGCGGTGTCACCCCCCACACAAGCTGAAGTCTCCTGGCCACACCAATGTCGCTGGTGATCGCAAGCACAGGAGCGGCCGGGCGGAATTTGCTGACGTTATGGGCCGTGGCACCGGTTTTGGTAAGGGGCAGGATCGCGGCAGCATTCAGCTGGCTGGCGATCGTGCTGACCGCACTGCTGATGGCATTGGGCACCGTGCAGGGCAGGTGACTGTCGATCTGGCGCTGTGGGTAATCCTTCTCAATCCTGCGGGCGATTGTGGCCATGGTCTCCACAGCCTCCACCGGGAAGTCGCCTACCGCAGTTTCATTGGACAGCATCACAGCATCGGTGCCATCGAGAATCGCATTGGCAACGTCGCTGACTTCAGCACGGGTCGGCCTTGGACTGGATGCCATCGAATCGAGCATCTGGGTGGCTGTGATGATCGGAATGCCAAGGCTGTTCGCCTTCTGAATCAGCTCCTTCTGAAGCAGCGGCACCTCTTCAGCAGGCATCTCAACACCGAGATCACCACGGGCGACCATGACGCCGTCGCAGAGCGGAAGAATGGCGTCGATCTGATCGATCGCTTCGAATTTCTCGATTTTGGCGACCACCGGTGTTGTGTGTCCGTGCTGGCGGATCAGATCCCGGATCTCCTCCATGTCAGAGGGATTGCGCACAAAACTGAGGGCAACCCAGTCAACCCCCTGGCTCAGTCCGAAGGCGAGATCCGTCTTGTCCTTGTCGGTGAGGGCGCGCACCGACAGCTGCACATCGGGGAAATTCACCCCTTTGTTATTGGAGAGCACGCCACCAACCGTGACGGTGCAGTGCAAGGTCTGTTCGGGCTGGTCCACCCGCTCCACTTTCATCTCAACCCGACCGTCATCCAGCAGGATTCGGCTGCCGGCGGTGACCTCGTCGGCCAGCTTGTCGTAGGTGACGGTTGCAATCTGCTGATTGCAGGCCACGGCCCGTGAGGTCAGGGAAAATGAATCGCCCTTGCCAAGGGTGATGGGGCCATCAGCAAAGCGGCCGAGACGAATCTTGGGACCCTGAAGATCCTGCAGGATTCCGATGTGTTTGCC
The DNA here is from genome assembly GCA_042954165.1 of Synechococcus sp. Taxonomy (GTDB): domain Bacteria; phylum Cyanobacteriota; class Cyanobacteriia; order PCC-6307; family Cyanobiaceae; genus Synechococcus_C. Next base: position 2,353 of record JBGKDM010000226.1, on the reverse strand, counting down.
CAGGTCAGCAGACACCTGCCGAATGGTGGCGATCCGAGCCGCGTGCTCACTGTGATCCCCATGCGAAAAATTCAACCGGAAGGTGGTGGCGCCAGCCTCGATCAGCTCCTTGAGGCGCTCCGGGCTCTCGGTCGCAGGGCCGATGGTGGCCACGATCTTGGTTCTGCGGGAAAGATCGATCTGCGCCATCCACCGGGCCGGAAACACCCCGGAATCTACCCTCCAGGCTGATCAGTCCTGGAATGACTGATGAACAGCCACGCGCAGAGGGAGGGTTGAGGCCAATGGATCTGAACAGTTATCAAACGCAGGCCCGAACCACGGCCCGGTACCCCGATGTGGGATCAAACCCCATTTATCCCACCCTCGGACTCGCCGGCGAGGCTGGCGAGGTGGCTGACAAGGTCAAGAAGGTGATGCGCGATCGGAATGGGGTGTTCGACGCTGAGGTCTGTGAATCGATCAAGCTGGAGCTGGGCGATGTGCTCTGGTATGTCGCACAGCTCTCCAGCGAACTCGGCTTTTCACTGCGTGAGGTGGCTGAGGCCAACATCGAGAAACTCTCGAGTCGCGCGGCCAGGGGCAAGATCAGCGGCAGCGGCGACAGGCGTTGAAATGGCGTCGAATCAACCCATCAGGCTCTGGGAATACAGCCAGGCACTCAGGCCCTCGACCGAACTCTGAGCGATGTTGAGGGCAATGAAGGCGAGGATTGCGGAGAGATCAAGGCCACCGAGCGGCGGGATGATTCCCCTGAACGCGTTCAGATAGGGATCCGTGATCGAGCTGACCGCACTCAGGAAAGGATTGCTCCAGTCGAGATTCGGAAACCAGCTCAGGAGCACCCTGACCAGCAGGACAAACAGATAGATCCCGATCGTGCTTCCAAGGACTGCTGAAAAGTTTGAAAGGTAGAAAAACACTTCAGCCGACATGGATTGCACTGTTACTGAACCAACTCTATGCAGCCTGGGCAGAATCGTTGGTGGGCACAACGTCTCCCTCAGCCTCCGGCCCGGTCGGGGGAAGCACCGAGAAAGTGCGATGGAACTTCTCCGTGAGGGTCAGCCAGTAGGACCGACCCTCGCTTTGCCGCTTTCGTTCGATGAAATTCTGGGTCATCAGTTCCTTGATGTGGTCATAGGCCCCAGACCCGCGCAATTCGACGAGATCTGATTGAAGAATGCGTTTCTTCAGGGCCACGGTGGCCAGGGTGCGCAGAGCTGCTGTGGAAAGGTTGACCGGCAGCAGGTCACGGACGAGTTCTCCGAGACCCGGTCGCAACTGAAGGCTGTAGCTGCCGTTACCGGCAACGATTTCGAGGGCTGTGTCGCGTTGGGCGTATCCGGCCTCGAGTGCCAGCATCGCCTCCTCAACCCGTTTCTCCGACGTTTCGGCCAGGCGAGCCAGTTCCCTGAGGCTCACAGCAGTCCCTTTGAGATAGAGGATCGCTTCCAGCCGCGCCGGAAGTGAGATCACACCGGGATCAGCCATCACTCGCCTCCAGCCAGGGTCTCAAGGTATCGCCTGCGTCGTGGTCAGCCAGGTGTGGAGCGTCCGAGAAACAATCGGTAGGCAGGATTGCCCGTTTCCTCCCAGCTCTGGTAACCCACATCGCGGAGGAAGGTATTCCAGTTCTCGAGATCACAGGGTTTCACGAGCACACCCACCACGATGCGACCGACATCAGCACCATGATTTCGGTAGTGGAAGATGCTGATGGTCCATTCCGGTCTGAGGGCTGTGACGAAGGTCATCAGAGCGCCCGGCCGTTCAGGAAATTCGAAGCGATACAGCAGCTCGAGACATTGATCAGCCGGATCACCTGCTGAAGCCGGCAGTCGCCCCCCCACCATGTGCCGGAGGTGCACCTTCGCCAGCTCGTCGTCGCTGAGGTCCTGACAGGAGAACCCTTGGCCCTGGAGCTGGTTGATCAGCTCCCGGCGATCGTCGTGGTTCTGCACCTGCACGCCCATGAAGATCTGGGCCTGGGGACCATCCCCCATCCGGTAACTGAATTCGGTCAGGGAGCGTCGCTCCAGACACTCGCAGAGGCGACGCAGGCTTCCGGCCTGCTCAGGAATCTGAACAGCCAGCATCGCTTCGCGTTCTTCACCGAGTTCCGCTCGCTCGGCCACAAAGCGAAGGCGGTCGAAGTTCATGTTGGCTCCACAGGCAATCGCCACCAACGATTTGTCCTGGAGGCCACGACGGGCGACATCGGCTTTCAAACCGGCCACAGCGAGAGCTCCGGCGGGTTCAAGAATGGAACGGGTGTCCTCGAACACGTCCTTGATCGCCGCGCAGATCTCATCGGTTCCCACCGTCACCATCGTGTCCACATAGCGCTGAG
>JBGKDM010000225.1:0-1843 GCA_042954165.1 Synechococcus sp. | reverse complement strand
GGAACGGCTGGAACTGGACGAGCGCCACTGCATCGAGGAGATCAAGGTTCCGAGCCGTTTCGTTGGCCGCTCCCTGCGGGACCTCAATCTGCGCAAGAACTACCGGGTCAATGTGCTGGCAGCGGGGCCAGCCAAGGAGCTCACCGTGAATCCACCGGCCTCGCACATGCTGGTCGAAAGCAATGTCCTGGTCGTGATGGGCCTGATCGAAGACCTGCAGGAACTTCCAAGAGACTGAGCGGATGCGCGTTCTGGGGCTGATGAGCGGCACCAGCGCCGACGGGATCGATGCTGTTCTGGCGGACTTTCAAGGGCCCTGCCATCGCCCCCGGTGGCGCCTGCTCAAGGCCAGTTCGCAGCGCTATCCACCCGAGCTGCAACAACGCATTGTGGCCGTGGGCCAGGGGGAGCCCCACGCGGCCCAGGAACTGCTGAACCTGGCGGAAGCGATCACTGAACTGCAGGCTGAAGCCGCACAACGCTGCGATCCAGACGGACAAGCGGAACTCATCGGCTGCCATGGGCAGACCGTCTGGCATCGCCCCCCAAGCACAGACGCAGCGGGGGGCGTGCAGCGGGGAGCCAGCTGGCAGATGCTGCAGGCCCCACTCCTGGCAGGCCTGTTGCAGCGGCCGGTGATCCATGACTTTCGTGCAGCCGATCTGGCCCTCGGCGGCCAGGGAGCGCCCTTGGTGCCAATGGCCGACGCCGCCCTGCTGGGCCGGGGCAATGGCTGGAGGGCCATGCTGAACCTGGGAGGGATTGCCAATCTCACCTTGATTCCTCCCGTCCGGGGACCGGATCGCGATGCCGCCGTCATGGGATGGGACTGCGGACCTGCCAACACCCTGATCGATCTGGCCATGGTGCAGTTCAGCGATGGCAGGGAGCGACTGGACAGGGACGGCCGCTGCGCCGCTACAGGGACGGTGGATGAGAAGGTGCTCCGGCAGTGGCTCGAGGAGCCCTATCTGCATCAGCCGCCGCCCAAGTCCACAGGCCGCGAACAGTTCGGGCGGCAAGACCTGCAGCGCCGACTCCTCGACCTGCAACGGCATACCCCGGCCGATTGCATCGCCACACTCACCGCCTTTTCGGCCGCCGCCGTGGCCCAGGAGCTGGACCTGCTGGTCGAGCGCGGAACCCCTCGCCCGCACGAACTCGTGGTCGCCGGTGGTGGCTGCCGCAACCCCTCACTGATGCGTGAACTGGAACGCCGCTGCCGTGGACTGCGGGTGCGGTGCAGCGACGACCTGGCCCTGCCATCGGACAGTCGGGAAGCCCTTGTGTTTGCCCTGCTTGCCTGGTGGCACCACCGGGGCCATCCCGGCAACGCCCCGTCGGTCACCGGCGCCTTGAAGCCCTCCGTGCTCGGGACCCGTGCTCCGGTGCCGGGACGCTGAGCGATCAGCCCGGACGATAAAGACGAAGACGCCTGGGCGCTCCCCGCAGCCGGCGCGGCGGTTGCGACTCCAGATCGGAACGGATCTGGGCCGCGTCCCGGGGAGTTTGCCGCTCCGCGGGTGCTGGAACTGGGATCGATGCCTGGTGCTGTGCGGGGAGCGGCGGCTGACCCTGCTCCAGGCGCTGCAGACCCTGTTGGATCAGCACCTTGGCCATATTGCTCACGGTGCGGGACTCCTGCTCAGCCAGCGCGGCGAGTCGGTCGCAGAGCTCCTCTGGCAGCACCACCTGGATCCGAGGGGATTTCGGCTTTCCACTGGATGAGGTTTGGCGAGTGGCCATGCCCCAGAGATCAGCACAGGTACTGAAAAGTGTAGTCGGATGCGCAAGGATAGTATCCAGCACTATGCTGTGGTCACGCTTCAGCACCCTGCGTCCC
>JBGKDM010000224.1:0-1933 GCA_042954165.1 Synechococcus sp. | reverse complement strand
GTAGGTCACCATCAAGGCCGCCAGACGATCCGCGTGTTCCTCAGCCCTCGACCGCAGATCAGCGAGATCCACGTTGCCCTGCGCATCACAGGCCACCGGAACCACCCGCATCCCAGCCATCACGGCACTGGCGGGGTTGGTGCCGTGCGCACTGGTGGGGATGAGACAGACATCACGACGCGTGTCGCCACGCGACCGGTGCCAGGCCCGAATCACCAGCAATCCTGCGTACTCCCCCTGGGAACCGGCGTTGGGCTGGAGTGACACCCCGGCAAATCCGGTCAGAGCAGCAAGCCAGCCTTCAAGGTCAGCGACCATGCGCTTGAGGCCGGCCAGCTGCGCAGCAGGAGCAAATGGGTGCAGCGCCGCGAAGCCATGCCAGCTCACGGGCGCAAGCTCCGCTGCCGCATTCAGCTTCATGGTGCAGCTGCCCAGGGGGATCATGCTGTGGACCAATGAAAGGTCCCTGCTCGCCAGGCGCTGGATGTAGCGCAGCAGTTCGGTCTCACTGCGATAGGCGTGAAACACCCGTTGTTGCAGCCACGGACCCCGGCGCAACGGGATCCCGGACAGAACCGCGCTCAGCGCACCGGGCTCAGTGTCCGGAACCGGTTGGGCCTGCCGTGATGGCAGGCCAGGCTCACCCTTGGCTGCGGCACAGACCGCCAGCAGTGCCTCCAGCTCGCCCTGATCACTGTTTTCATCAAAGCTGACACCGAACCCATCGGCCTGTTCGAGAGGCGCACCATCGGGAAGAACCCTGAGGTTGTAGCCCTGGTCTGCCGCCAGGCGATGCACCGCCGGAGCCTGGTCGCAGTAGACATCGACGCCATCGAAACGACACGCCTCATCGACGGCGTAACCGAGCTGGCGCAATCCCATCTCGAACTGCCGCCGCAGCGCCACCAACCGTCTCGCGATCGCCTCCAGACCATCAGGACCGTGATGCACCGCATAGAAGGACGCCATCACCGCCAGCAGAACCTGGGCCGTGCAGATGTTGCTGGTCGCCTTGTCGCGTCGGATGTGCTGCTCGCGGGTCTGGAGGGCCAAACGGAGTGCAGGACGCCCCTCGGCGTCACGGGACTGCCCGACGATCCGACCGGGCACCTGACGTTTGAAGGACTCGCGGGTGGCGAAGAAGGCGGCATGGGGTCCACCGCCGGCCATCGGCACACCAAACCGCTGGGCACTGCCCACGGCAATATCCGCACCCAGCTCACCGACGGGTGCCATCAGCACCTGAGCGAACGGATCCACCGCCACCGTCACCAAAGCCCCGTGGTCGTGGGCCTGGTCGATCACCGCCGTGGGATCCCACAGACGTCCGCAACGGCCCGGGAGCTGAAGCAGAACGCCGAACACATCGTCATCCCAGCGGAAGGCCCGCGGCTCCTCCAGCTCGATGGTCACGCCAAGGGGCTCCGCCCGGGTCTGCAACACCGCCAGGGTCTGGGGCAGCACAGAGGAATCCACCAGGAAACGACGAGCATCCGGGCGTTTGCAGACACCAAGACTGAGGCCCATCGCCTCAGCACTGGCCGTTGCCTCATCCAGAAGCGATGCGTTGGCGATGGGAAGGCCGGTCAGCTCACTGATCAGGGTCTGGAAATTGAGCAGTGCTTCGAGCCGTCCCTGGGCGATCTCTGCCTGATAGGGGGTGTAGGCGGTGTACCAGGAGGGGTTCTCCAGAACATGGCGCTTGATCAGTGCTGGCGTCGCCGTGTCGTGGTAGCCCAGGCCGATCAGCGAACGTTTCACCTGGTTGAGCCCCCCGATGCGTCGGAGTTCAGCGAGGGCCTCAGCCTCCCCGCAGCCCGAGGGCATGGCATCCGCCGGAGGCTCCGGATCCCGAATGGATCCGGGCACAACAGCGTTCAGAAAGGCATCGAGATCAGCGAAACCCAGGGAGGTCAGCATCGACTGCTGATCC
>JBGKDM010000223.1:0-2225 GCA_042954165.1 Synechococcus sp. | reverse complement strand
CCTCAAGCCCAGCGTCGGCGGCTTCCTGATGGAGAAGGAGCTTCAGTACCTCCAGGGTGCTGTGGATGCTCCCAAGCGTCCCCTGGCCGCGATCGTCGGTGGCTCCAAGGTGAGCTCCAAGATCGGGGTGCTCGAGGCGCTCCTCGACAAGTGCGACAAGATCCTCGTCGGCGGCGGCATGATCTTCACCTTCTACAAAGCCCGGGGCCTGTCCGTCGGCAAGAGCCTGGTGGAAGACGACAAGCTCGAACTGGCCAAGGAGCTCGAGGCCAAGGCGAAGGCCAAGGGAGTTGAGTTCCTGCTGCCCACCGATGTGATCCTGGCCGACAACTTCGCTCCCGACGCCAACAGCCAGACCGCCACGGTGGATGCCATCCCCGACGGCTGGATGGGTCTGGACATCGGTCCTGACTCCGTGAAGGTGTTCCAGGACGCGCTGGCCGACTGTCAGACCGTGATCTGGAACGGTCCGATGGGCGTGTTCGAGTTCGACAAGTTCGCCGCCGGCACCAACGCCATCGCCACCACCCTGGCCGACCTCAGCGGCAAGGGCTGCTGCACGATCATCGGCGGCGGTGACTCCGTGGCCGCTGTGGAGAAAGCCGGTCTGGCCGACAAGATGTCCCACATCTCCACCGGTGGCGGCGCCAGCCTCGAACTGCTGGAAGGCAAGGTGCTGCCTGGTGTGGCTGCCCTCGACGCCGCCTGATCCACCGCGATCCAGGATCTGCCTCGCAGATCGCCCGGCCGCTCCCTCAGGAGCGGCTTTTTTGTTGGCGGGGCCGCAACGGCTGCAGACCCAGGCGCTCGCGCTCAGCGTTGAGCCGGGCCCTGCCCTGCTTGTACAGGGCCCAGCGGGCCTGGTTGTTCTGCACCTTGCAGCGTCGATAGGCCTCCGGGCTGCGGGCCTGCCGGAGGCAGTGGCGCTCGTTCTTGAGCAGGGCGAGGCGCTGCGGATAACTGCGCAGCTCCCAGTCACGCCGCACCTGAAACAGCGACTGCTGCTGCGCATCGGTGAGCGTTGCCTTGAGGTGCGCCGGGCGGGCCGCGACCGGGTCACCGGTGGCATACAACGACGCGGCCATCACGGCCGTGCAGGGGAACAGGAGCGCCCGTTGGAGGTGCATGGCGAAACCCATGGCGGTTCAGAGCCGAATCAACCCCCTCAGGCTGGTGGAGCCCTGGGGATGAGATCTGACTGACTCCGGCCCGAACCATGACCGGATCTGACTGAGGCCCCGGCGTGATGCACCGGCGTCAGGCCACGCACCCCCGGATTACGCACAATCGGAACCACCCCTCTGCAGGCCAGGCCGTTGCCCTCTCAACCCCGACTCACGCCACCGGCCCGCCTCGCCGTGGTCGGCCTCGGCGCCCTGGGCCTGCCGATGGCCATCAACCTGCAGGCAGCGGGGTACAGCCTGCGCGTGCACACCCGCAGCCGCAGTGCCGAAAAGGATCCGGGTCTGGCGGCCTCCAGGGCCTGCGCGACGCCGGCCGAGGCCGCTTCCAGCTGCGAAGCCCTGCTGCTCTGCGTCAGTGACGATGCCGCCGTGGAGGCGGTGCTCTGGGGCGAGAACGGAGCCGGTCCTGCCCTGGCAGCAGGGAGTCTGGTGATCGACTGCTCCACCGTCAGTCCGGCCTGCGCCAGGGCGATGGCTGAACGGCTGGCCGCACGCGGAATCGGGCTCATCGATGCCCCCGTCACCGGCGGCACCGAAGGTGCTAAAGCCGGCACGCTCACGGTGCTCTGCGGTGGCGCATCCGCCGATCTGGAGCGGGCCCGTCCCCTGCTTGAGGTGATCGGTGGATCGATTCACCACTTCGGGCCGGTGGGCGCAGGCCAGCAGGTGAAGGCGATCAACCAGGTGCTGGTGGCCGGCAGCTATGCCGCCGTGGCGGAGGCCATCGCCCTGGGCCAGCACCTCGGCCTGGCGATGGAGCCTGTGGTGGCGGCCCTGCGCCAGGGTGCGGCGGGGTCCTGGGCCCTCGAGAATCGGGCTGCAGCGAGGCTCAACGACACCTACCCCCTCGGCTTCAAGCTGGCGCTCCACCACAAGGATCTTGAGATCGCTCTGGCCACGGCGGCGGACGCAGGCCTGGAGCTGCCGCTCACGGCAGCCGTGCGCGATCAGGAGCAGGCCCTGATGCGGCAGGGCCTGGGGGACGCGGATGTTTCGGCGCTGCGGCGCAGCCTTCCACCCGCCGCAACACCCATGGATTCA
>JBGKDM010000222.1:0-4600 GCA_042954165.1 Synechococcus sp. | reverse complement strand
CCATGACCTTTCTCGGCAGCGAACTGCGCGATCAGACCAGGCTGGACTCGATCATCACCCTGGTGGACGCCGAAAATTTCAACCACGACTTGCTCGACAGCGAGGTCGGTCGCTCCCAGGTTGTCTATGGCGACATTCTTCTGCTGAACAAGACCGATCTTGTTGAAGAGTCGCGGCTGCAAGCGATCGAACAGCAACTCCGCGAGGTCAAGAAGGATGCCCGCATCCTCCGCTCGGTGAAGGGGGGCGTGCCCCTGCCACTGCTGCTGAGCGTGGGGCTGTTTGAAAGCGACCGCGTCGTGAGCAGCGCCGACGATCCATCACTGGACCACAGCGACTGCGATCACGACCACGGTCACTGCGATCACGACCACGACCACGACCACAGCCACAGCCACAGCCACAGCCACAGCCACAGCCACAGCCACAGCCACAGCCACGATCACGGCCACGCCGATCACCTGGCGATCGAGGGCTATACATCGCTCTCATTCCGAAGTGATGGGCCGTTTGCCCTGCGCAAATTCCAGAATTTCCTCGACAACCAGCTACCGGCGTCCGTCTTCCGCGCCAAGGGCATTCTCTGGTTCAACGAGAGCGAGAGGCGCCATGTCTTCCACCTGGCAGGCAAACGCTTCTCGATCGATGACAGCGACTGGGTCGGCGCCCGCAAGAATCAGCTGGTGATCATCGGCCGCGATCTCGATCACAATCTGCTGCGCAAGCAGCTTCAGGCTTGCGTGGCCAAGGATGCAGGCAAGGGTTTCGCATGACCTGAATGGCAGTGATCCCTACAAGCAGGACTTGACCAACCTGTTTAAGGTGGCTGCACAAAGGGAGAAGACATGGCCGAACTCCTCACTGCCGCAACAGGATTGATGGCAATCGGCATCGCTGTCTTCATGCTGATGGATTCCGATGATGACAACGGTGGCGGTGGTCTGATGGAACCAACCCTGGTTCCGATCCCCGTCCGGTCCCCGCGTCATTGAGCCCCTGTCACTGAGCCCCTGAGCCCAGCCGGCGATCAACAACCTTCCGCAAATCCTCGCCCTGCCGGGCGGGGATTTTTTTTGCGCCGACACCAGCCAGCCCGAAACGCTATTGCGTATCATTCTCATCAACTTTCTCCCGCTAATGAGGATCAGTCTCAACAGGATGCCGTCGCTCCGATCCGTGTCCCTCTCGGTTCTGGTGGCCGGCGCCTCCCTCCTTCAGGCCTGCAGCACGGAGAAAACCCAGAGCATCGGGGTCTATTCAGGTCGGCACTACAACACCGACCAGGCGCTTTACGACCGCTTCACCGATGAAACCGGAATTCGCATCAAGCTCCTTGAGGCCAAGGACGACGCCCTCATTCAGCGGCTGCGGTCGGAGGGTGAAAGCTCGCCAGCCGATGTTCTGATCCTTGCCGACGCGGCACGGCTCGACCGCGCGGCTGGCCTGGGCCTCTACCGAGCCACCGAATCCAGCACCCTCACCGCATCCGTTCCCGCCGACCTGCGTGATCCGGATCAGCGCTGGTTTGGCCTGACCCGCAGGTTGCGCATCCCCATGGTGAACACGAACCGTGTGCAACCGAACCAGGTCGACCGCTACAGCAAGCTGGCCGCTCCGGACCTGGCTGGCCAGCTCTGCCTCAGGAACCGCAAGAGCGTTTACAACCAGTCCCTCGTGGCATTCATGCTGGACCGAACCGGCGAAGACGCCACGGCCGAATGGATTCGGGGCATGGTCTCCAACCTCGCCCAACCGGTCTTCAGCAGCGACACGCCGATGATCCGCGCCGTGGCCCAGGGTCAGTGCGGCGTCGCGCTGGCGAACACGTACTACCTCGGTCGCCTCCAGGCAGGGGACAAGGGACTCTCCGACCAGCAGCTGAGCCAGTCGGTGCAGGTGGCCTGGACCGATCCCGTGCACGTGAACATCACCGGTGCAGGCGTGACCGCCACCAGCAGGAACCCTGAAGCGGCGCAACGGTTCATCGAGTTCCTCGCCTCAAGCGAGGCCCAGGGGGGCTATGCCGCAGCCAACCATGAATATCCGCTCCGTGGGGTCGGTGAGGATCCGGTCTTGCGCGGCTGGGGCCAGTTCCGCCAGGCCAATGTCTCAGCCGCAAGACTGGGTGAACTGAATGGCAAGGCACTGGAGCTGATGACCGCCAACGGCTGGCAATGAGTGCAGCAACCCGGGGGCTACTGCCCCTGACCATCAGGATCTGGCCCCCAGGACGCAGGCTGCTCAGCGCTGTCGCCGTGCTGCTGGCACTGCTTGCCCTGCTTCCCCTCGGGGGCCTGCTTGGCGCGGGACTGCAGGGTCTGGAGGAAGGGTCAGCCAGCCTTGGCGCCGATGGCGGCCAGCAGATTCTCGGCACCATCGGCCTTCTGATCGGCACCACCACAGTCGGCGCCCTGCTCGGAACCGCCAACGGCTGGCTTCTCGCAAACTGCCGTTTCCCAGGGCGCCGACTGCTCCGGATCGCCCAACTGCTTCCCCTGGCGACCCCCTCCTACCTGCTGGCCGCCACCCTGATCGACCTCTGCAGCCGTCAGGGCATTCGGATTCACGGACTGGGATGGGGGGTGATGGTGCTGGCGCTCTGCACCTATCCCTACGTCTTTCTGCTCAGCACCGAGAGTTTCACCATCTGCGGACGGCGGCAACTCGAAGCCTGTCGCTGTCTCGGCGTTGGCCCCTGGAACAGTTTCCGGCGCATCGCGCTGCCGATGGCGCTGCCGGCGATCGGCGCAGGGATCGCGCTGATCGGGATGGAGGTGGTGAATGAACTGGGCGCCGTCCAGCTCCTCGGCATTCCGAGTCTTTCGGGGGGAATCCTCCAGGCCTGGCAGGCGGAAGGGAACCCGGCAGGAGCCGTGGGACTCGCCCTGGTCACGCTCTGCATCGTGATGCTGCTGCTGGTTGGGGAACGCCGGCTGCGACGCCGCAGCCGGCGCTGGGCCGAGGGGGTAGCAGGTGGGGAATCTCCTGCCTGGCCCCTGCGGGGGGGGCGTGCCTTGATCGCCCAGACCCTGGGAGCTCTCCCGCCGATGCTGACACTGGGTATTCCGTTGGTCTGGGCCGGCACCAATCTCGATCAGCTCAGTCAGGGCATGGCCCCGGAACTGCTGATGCTGACCGGGCGGAGTCTTGGATTGGCCCTTGCAGCCGCAGCCCTGGCCGTCATCGCCGCACTCCTGTTGTCGATCGCGAAGCGCTGGAGTCAGGCCACCTGGCTTCGAGGCCTCACCTTTCTGGCAGGCATGGGCTACGCCGTTCCCGGTGCCGTTCTGGCCCTGGCGCTGCAACTGTTCGGGGGGCCCTGGCAGCTTGCTCCACTTCTGCTTCTGCTCTGGGGGTACTGCGATCGGTTCCTTGCCGTGGCGAAAGGGGGGCTGGATGCGGCGCTCGAACGGCTCTCCCCAAGCCTCGATGAGGCAGCAGCCGGTCTCGGCTGCCGCTGGCCTGATGTGCTGCAACGGATCCACCTTCCCCTGTTGCGGGGCCCGCTGGCGGTGGGCGGATTGCTCGTCTTCGTCGACACCGTGAAGGAGCTGCCGCTCACCTTCGCGCTGCGCCCGTTTGACTTCGACACCCTCTCCGTGCGGGTGTTTCAGTACGCCAGTGACGAGCGTCTGGCGGCGGCCCTTTGGCCAACCCTGATGATCCTCAGCCTCGGACTGATGGCCTCACTGGCCCTTGTTCCCGGCCTCGACAGCAAGACGATCGACACACGCCTTGAAGACCCCTGACACCGGACCCTCAGCGCTGCTGTCCGCCGGATTGCCGCGTCTGGTCCAGTGCCGCCGCCGCCGCCGCCAACAGATCAGCCAGTGTGACAACGAGTCGATAGGTCAGGGTGACAGCAAGCAGAGGAGCATCGGCCACGGCACCTCCGAGTCGCAGCAGCAGAACCGTTTCAAACACGCCCAGCCCTCCCGGAGCGGCTGGAACAACAAGGCCAAGGGTCCAGGCCAGGGCGAACGCTGCCAGCCAGACGCCCGGAGACTGAACGGCGCCGAGATCAAAGGCCTGAACGCAGCACCAGAATCCGCCAAAACGACAGATGACGAAACCCATGTCCAGCGTCAGGGGCTGCCAGGGGTAACCGCCGCGACCCGTGCCGAGTGACCGGGGGTCCGGCTGGTCGAGCGCTCCGGGCTCGGTTCTCTGCATCTGTTTCCACTTCGCCTGTTCAAGGCGACGCAGCAGAGGTTCCCGGATGCGGGGAAGCAACACAAGAGAAGGGAGAAGGCACAACGGGGCCAGACCGGATTGCCAGCCACCAAACGGCACCCACAGCAAAGCGGCCACAGCCATCACCAGGGGCTCGAGCAGAACGGACCCCAGGGCCCGATTCACCCCGATGGAGGACTGAAGCGTGCGCAGACGCTCCACGAAATGCCAGATTCCACCTGGCAGATACTTCAGAAGATTGGTGCGCAGATAGAGGGGCACCAGTGCCAGGTCCTCGGTGCGGGATCCCAGCCATGCGACCAGAACTCGCCAGGCGATGGCATTGATGACCAGGCTCAGCCAGCTGACCGCCAGGCCGAGCACGAGCCACCACCAGCCCCGCGCCGTCACGGTCAGAGCCTGGAAT
>JBGKDM010000221.1:0-3981 GCA_042954165.1 Synechococcus sp. | reverse complement strand
CCACTGGAGGTGGAGTCCTGTTCACCGCCATTCCAAAGACGCCCGAGGTAATCGGAGACGTCTTGGGGGGGAAGTTCCAGCGGTGCCTGAAGAGTGAGCTGAGGAGCCATGGGTCAACGGGGTGGCAGAAACGGAGGGGAGAGAGACAGGGAATTGCTCAGGGGCGACGCCACAGCAGGCCATCACGGGCCAGCAAGCTGTCGGAGGCGGCTGGGCCCCAGGTGCTGGCTTCGTAGGGGTAAACCGGAAGCTGCCAGGGTTGCTGCTCGATCAGTTCAACCAGGGGCGTGTAGAGGCGCCAGGCGGCCTCCACTTCATCGCTGCGGGTGAACAAGGTGGGATCGCCGAGCATGGCGTCGGCGAGGAGGCGCACATAGCCCTCATCGGAGGGCTCGCCGAAGGACTCGTCGTAGGAGAAGTCCATATCCACTGGCCGGCTGCGCATGCCCGAGCCCGGAGCTTTGACCTCAAAGCGGAAATCAGCCCCCTCGTTGGGTTGGATCCGCAGGATCAATTGATTGGCGCCAGGGGCTCCGCCGCCGGAGGAATCAAACAGGTGCACCGGAGCTTCTTTGAAGGTGAGCACCACCTCACTCATGCGCTTGGGCATGCGCTTGCCGGAACGCACATAGAAGGGCACCCCCTGCCAACGCCAGTTGTCGATGAACAGCTTCATCGCCACGTAGGTCTCCGTGGTGCTGTTGGGATCCACCCCGGGTTCATCCCTGTAGCCCTTCAGAGGTGTCGCCTGCGTTCCGCCGCCTCCGTACTGGCCTCGGATGCAGCAGTTCCAGGGTTCCAGTTCATCCGCGAGTCGCGCGGCCTGCAGCACCTTGGCTTTCTCGCTGCGAATGGACTCAGGATCGAAGCGTCCCGGAGTCTCCATGGCTGTGATCGCCAGCATCTGGGTCAGGTGGTTCTGCACCATGTCGCGCAGGGCTCCGGAGCCTTCGTAATATCCGGCTCGTTCTTCAACACCGACCGTCTCAGCCGCCGTGATCTGAACACTCGAGATGTAGTTGCGGTTCCACAGCGGTTCAAAGATGGTGTTTGCAAACCGCAGAACCATGATGTTCTGAACGGTTTCCTTGCCGAGGTAGTGGTCGATCCGGAAGATCTGATTTTCCTGACCACAGGCTTGAACCACCTTGTTGAGACTCTGGGCACTGCTGTAGTCGCGACCAAACGGTTTTTCGATCACAACTCTGCTGCGCTCCGGATCGCGCAGGAGTCCGGCGTCAGCAAGGGCCCTGCAACCGCTTCCGTAGAACTTCGGGGAGACGGAGAGATAGAAAGTCCGATTGCTGCGGGTCGCCCTGAGCCGGTCAATGGCTTCCAGGCGGCCACCGAGCTTCACCAGGTGCTCTGGCTGCTGAAGGTCAACAGGTTCATAAAACATCCCGCTCGAGAACTGCTCCCAGGCCTCTCTGTTCTCCTCAACCCTGGTTTGCATGGCTTCAGCCATCTTCGAGCGGAAGTCTTCGTCGCTCCAGGGCCTGCGTGCACAACCCAGAACAGCGAACTCACTGGGAAGCCTGCGCTGCAGAAACAGCTCAAACAGAGCCGGCACGAGTTTGCGATGGGTCAGATCGCCACTGGCCCCAAAGATCACCAGACACTGAGCGGGGATCACTCGCTCCTGGCGCAGGCCAACCCTGAGGGGGTTGGTGGTGGTCGTGGTGCTCATGGATCACCAGGCTTTGACGCTGGTTTAACCAGGAATCGGCCAACAAACATCCACAACCATCCTCTGCGCCATGTTTTGTCGTTGTCTGCACAAATAAGACGGCACAAAAAAGCCCGCCATGAGGGCGGGCAGGTGAAGTGGATTGATGGGAGAGCCGACGGTCAGTAGGTTTCGACGTGCCAGCGGTCGGCTTTTTTGAGTTGGGGGCGGAGTTCGCTCCAGTCAAGTCCCTTGGCCGCGGCGGCAGCGGTCATCGCCTCGTCGATTCCCGGCTCCATGCCACGCAGACCGCACATGTACACGTGGGTCTTGGGATCTTCGATCATGGAGAAGATCTCGTCGGCATGCTCAAGAACCCGATCCTGGATGTACATCCGACCACCCTTGGTGTTCTGCTGCTCACGGCTGATCGCCTTGGTGTAGCGGAAGTTCTCTGGGAACTCAGTCTCGTAGCGGTTGAAATCCTCGTCGTAGAGAAGATTGGGCGTTTTGGGTGCACCCATAAAGAGCCAGGCTTTACCGCGGAACGCCCAACCGTTCTTGTCCCTCTCGGAGGCTTCGAACATGCGACGCAGGTAGGTCCGCATGGGTGCGATCCCGGTTCCCGTGGCAAACATGATCACGTTGGCATCCTCCTCATCGGGAAGCAGCATCTCCTTGCCAACGGGACCGGTGATTTTCACCTTGGCACCAGGCTCGATGTCACACAGAAAGGTCGAGCAGACGCCGTTGATGGTTTCACCGTCCTTTTCGTATTGAAGCTGGCGAACGCACAAGGACACGGTGTTGCCTTCCATGTCGTCGCCGTGGCGGGTGCTGGCGATTGAGTAAAGACGGAGCTTGTGGGGTTTCCCTTTGGCGTCCTCACCATCGGGAATGATGCCGATGGATTGTCCTTCGACGTAGCTGAGATGGGGATCTCCGCCGCTGAGATCGAAGGTGATGTGGTTGACACGACCAATTGCACCGTCCCCGAGGAGGCTGTAGTTCTCCGTGACAGTCCCGATGAACGGTGTCTTCGGCTTGTAGAGGTTGACCGGGACGGACTGATGGGCGGGGTTTTTCGACACGGGAGCTGATTTCTTGGTGGAGGCTGCTTTTGCTGGAGCAGCTGCTTGTTTGACAGCAGCCTTGGGGGTTGGGGTGTCCTGAACACCGGCGACGGTGCTTGGAGTGACCGAAATCACACGACCACCGTTAGCAGTGATCAAACGAAACGTGGCTTCAAGTCTTGAATAGGGAACGTTGTAGCTGCGCTCGGAGCGACGTTGGCTGTTGGCCCGCACACCCTGAGCGATCACCGTGAACATCCGTTCGTCGGATCCACCCGATCCAGGGCTGCTGACGCGCATGAGCTTTCCCTAACTTTGTAAACCGCGCGATCATACGCAAATTGGCCACGCCTGATGGGCGGTTTTGTCGCTTGCTGCAATGGAAGCCGTGGCGGCGGGTCGATTCCCTCTGCTCCTGCCTAAGGTCGTTGGCGATAGTGTTGTGCCGCTCCTAGAGCTTTCTTTTGGCGTCCTCTGACCCCGCAGCCGTACAACCTCGACCGCATGCGTCTGGTCGTCCCTGGTTGGGGACCCGCCGTCAGACGATCGAGCAGACGATGGAGCGTCTGCCTCAGGGAACGCGGCGTCTTGCCGTTCAGCTGCGCACTCCATTGTCGGTTGAACTGCTCTGGTCGGTTCTGACGGATTACGACCGACTGAATGACTTCATCCCCAATCTGGCCAGCAGCGACGTTCTTGAAAGGTGTGGAAACACCATTCGTCTTGCACAGGTTGGAAGCCAGCAGCTTCTCGGTTTGAAATTCTCTGCCCAGGTTGAGCTGGAGCTGACAGAGCACCGTCCGGAGGGTTTGCTGCAGTTCCGGATGCTCAGAGGGGACTTCAGGCGATTTGAGGGGTCGTGGCGCCTTCAGTCCTTGCCTGATGGAACGTCGCTTCTTTATGACCTGACGGTTCAGGGATGCCTGGGCATGCCGATCGCTCTGATTGAACAGCGGCTTCGAAGCGATCTCAGTGCAAATCTGCTCTCTGTAGAGAGAGAAGCGAACCGACGATTTGAAATTTTAAAGGACTAAAAATAGTTTGTTAATCGATAAAATCCTGGTTTTGAGGCCAAGGTTTTGTTGATTGTTCGTGTATTTGTAATACCCCCAAGGGGATTCGAACCCCTGTCGCCTCCGTGAAAGGGAGGTGTCCTAGGCCTCTAGACGATGGGGGCGAGGCCGTGTTCGGGTTGCTTCCCGACCACGAAAAGAAACTACGGGTCTGGAGGACCCTCCGTCA
>JBGKDM010000220.1:0-12391 GCA_042954165.1 Synechococcus sp. | reverse complement strand
CTGAACTTAGGCCCCAATTCCTGCCGATGCCATTCGTGCTGCAGTGCCTCTGCCGTCAGTGGCTGAAGCCTGGGGAGCTGGGCGAGAACGGGTACGCCACCGAGAGCTTCGAGCGTGCGGGGGTTGTCGGCATGGATGGGGCCGTTCAGGATCAGCCCCAGAACGCTCAATCCCCGCAGGCGCAGAGCCTCGAGACTCAGCAGGGTGTGATTCAGGGTCCCCAGGCCACTGCGTGCCACCAGCACGATCGGCAGGCGCCAGCGCTTCAGCTGATCGATTTGCAGCTCGTGGCGATTGAGCGGCACGAACAGGCCGCCCGCGGTTTCCACCACCAGTGGCGAGGTCGTCGACGGCAGTTGCAATCGCCTGATGTCGACCACTTCGCCGTCTTGTTCTGCGGCCCAGTGGGGTGAGACCGGTGCCTGGAAGGCATAGGCCTCGGTGAGCCACCGCTCCTCCGGGAGTTTGAGCAGGTTCACGACACGCCCCCGATCGCCGCCTCCCTCGAGTCCGCTCTGCACCGGTTTCCAATAGGTGGCGTTCAGGCCCTGCACCAGCAAGGCGCTGATGACTGTCTTGCCCACGTCGGTATCGGTGCCGCAAACCACAAGCCGGATGGGGTCCTGCTCAGCCTTGCTGCTGTTCATGGATGGGAAGGTCAGGTCCATGGGGATGTTCAGGGGCGCTGTCGAGCCACTCCTGCACCTGCACGAGCAAGTCTGGAACCAGGAGGGCATGGCCGCAGGATGCAAGCGTCCAGACACAGGGTTGATGCCGCAGATGGCCGCGCAGCTGATCGAGAAGTTGCTGGCGGGCCTCTGGCACGACGATGCGGTCATCACTGGCGTTCACCACCAACACCCTTGCGTCTGAGGGAATCCCCGGTGGCAACGCTGCACTGGCGATGAGTCGATGCAGGTCGCTGAGGAGACGCTGACGCCCTGGGGCTGACAGCCCCTCGTGGATCGGGCCCGGTGGGAGAGCCGTGGCCGATGCCGGAGTCGCCGCTTTGGTCAGAAAGCTCTCCAACATGGCCGGTTCCCGGGGGCTACCGATGCAACGTGCCATCCCCTGCAGGCCTGTCTGCAGCGCTCGACCCGCCCGTCCCTCAGGGATGAAGCGGCTGAAACTGGCCAGAAGCACCAGATCGGTGGCGTCGTTGAGAACCGTCTCCGGGATCAGATGCGGACCGAGGGAATGGCCGATCACGACCCGCCGTTGCGCCGACGCTGGCTCCCTGTCCAAAGCCCATTGCGGTTCCCTGGACGGTCTGTGTCCATAGCCACGGTCTCCCGACTGCCAGGCCCAGTCGTGGCGCTGGAAGTGCCGCTCCCAGGGCTGCCATGCACGGCTATCGCCACTCCAGCCGTGCATGGCGATGACCTGTTTCATGTCGGAGTCCTGGCTTGTTCGAGGCAGTGCAGCAGCCGCATGAGTGCGTCATCGGACTGGCCCCGATGCAGAACGAGGCGCAGCCGTGACAGCCCCTCGGGCACCGTGGGGGGGCGGATCGCGATGCTCAGGACGCCAGCCCGTTCAAGCTGTTGCTGAAGATCCAATGTTGCCTGGTCCTCCCCCACCAGCAGTGGCAGGATCGGCCCCCGTCCACCAGGCCGCTTCCATCCCGTTGAGGCGATCTGATCACGCCAGCGTTCCGCGTCCTCGATCAGGGTCTGACCCCACTGGGGTTGCTCCTGAATCATGGACAGAGCCTCCTGGGCCGCGGCCGCGAGGGGGGGGGCCAGGGCGGTGGTGTATCGGAACGCACCGCTGCGCTGCAGCAACTGATCGCCGAGGGTCTGGTCGCAGGCCAGAAAGGCGCCGCCGCTCCCGAATGCCTTGCCGAAAGTGCCGCTGATCATCGTGACACCGGAGTCTGCGCTGTCGGCTCCATCGGTCAGCGTTGCCGTGAGCCCGCGACCGTCGGGACCCAGGACTCCGAGGGCATGGGCTTCGTCCACCAGCAGCCGGGCTTGATGGATCCGGCACAGAGCAAGGAGGCCAGCCAGGTCAGGACTGGTGCCTTCCATGCTGAACAGGCTTTCGGTGAGGACCAGGAGCTGTTGGGACGGTCGTGCTGCCCGTACCTGACTCAGTTTGCGGCCGAGATCACTGAGATCGTTGTGGGCAAATCGTTTCAGACGGGCGCCGCTGGCCTGAACCCCCACCAGCAGGGAATGGTGAATCAAGCGGTCGGCCAGCACGATGGTGTGGCGATCGGCGAGTGCGCTGACCGCGGCGATGTTGGCCTGAAAGCCACTCGGGAAGAGCAGCACCCGATGCCATCCCAGCCACCGTGCCAGTGCATCTTCAAGCTCACGGTGAATCGGCCGGCTTCCAGTCACCAGGCGGGAGCCGCCTGCGCCGACCCCTTGCCCCTCCATGGCCTCTGACGCCGCCTTGATCAGTCGCGGGTGCTGGGCCAGGCCGAGATAGTCATTGCTGGCCAGATCGTGAAGGGCGACCTGTTCCGGAACGGACTGACTGGCGCCTCCAACCGGGTGCAGCCCGATTGCCCCGGCCTCGGGAAGCCATGTCCGCAAATGACGGCGGCGGGCGGGCGAGATGCTGGCCATGGGCTCACTCTGAAGCACGCAGGACCAAGGGCGCGTCGCAGCCTCCCTAGGATCTTTGCTATGGCTGAATCCGAAGCATCCTCAGCGGGGTCTGCAACCGATGGTGTGATTGACCTCGGGCAGCTGTTCCCCTTTCCTCTGGACGGCTTCCAGCTCGACGCGGTCGATGCCCTGAATCAGGGGCATTCCGTGGTGGTGAGTGCACCCACGGGTTCTGGAAAAACCCTGGTGGGTGAGTACGCGATTCACCGGGCCATCGCCCACGGCCAGAAGGTTTTCTACACCACGCCTCTGAAGGCTCTCTCCAATCAGAAGCTGCGTGATTTCCGCGACCAGTTCGGTGCCGAGAATGTCGGACTGATGACGGGCGATCTGAGCGTTAACCGCGACGCCAAGGTGGTGGTGATGACCACGGAGATCTTCCGCAACATGCTTTACGCGGAAGTCGATCAGGGGAATGATCCCCTGGCCGATGTGGAGGCGGTGGTGCTCGATGAGTGCCATTACATGAATGATTCCCAGCGGGGAACGGTCTGGGAGGAATCGATCATTCATTGCCCCCCCTCCGTGCAGCTGGTGGCGCTGTCAGCCACCGTTGCCAATGCCGGTCAGCTCACGGATTGGATTGAGAAGGTTCATGGCCCCACCCGTCTCATCCTCAGCGATTTCCGACCAGTGCCGCTGCAGTTCAACTTCTGCAGTGCCAAGGGGCTTCATCCCCTGCTGAATGAAGCGGGCACCGGACTTCACCCCAACTGCAAGGTCTGGCGCGCACCCAAAGGGCACAAGCGCAAGGGTCGTTCACCCAAGCCCCCCCAGCCCGAAGCGCCACCCATCAGTTTTGTCGTGGCTCAGATGGCCGATCGGGACATGCTCCCTGCCATCTACTTCATTTTCAGCAGGCGCGGCTGCGACAAGGCTGTCCGCGATCTGGGTGTGCAGTGTCTGGTCACACCCGACGAGCAGGCCAGGATCGCTGAGCGTCTGAAGGCCTATGCAGCGGCCAATCCAGAGGCGGTCAGGGACGGCCTCCATGCCGACGCCCTGCTGCGCGGCATCGCCGCCCACCATGCCGGTGTGCTTCCAGCCTGGAAGGAACTGATCGAGGAGCTCTTCCAGCAGGGGCTGGTGAAGGTTGTGTTCGCGACGGAAACCCTGGCTGCGGGCATCAACATGCCGGCTCGCAGCACTGTGATCGCCTCGCTCTCGAAGCGCACAGAGCGGGGGCACAGGCCTCTGATGGCCAGCGAGTTTCTGCAGATGGCGGGCCGGGCCGGTCGACGCGGTCTGGATTCCCAGGGCTATGTGGTCACGGTTCAGAGCCGTTTCGAGGGAGTTCGGGAAGCCGGACAGCTCGCCACAAGCCCCGCTGATCCGCTGGTCAGTCAGTTCACCCCGAGTTACGGCATGGTGCTCAACCTCCTGGCCCGGCATGACCTGGCCAAGGCCCGCGAACTCGTGGAGCGGAGTTTCGGCCGTTATCTGGCCAGCCTCGACCTGGTGGAGGAAGAGGAAATCCTGACCCAATTGCGACTTCAGCTCGGCCAGCTGCAGGGCACCTCAGGCGATGTTCCCTGGGAAGATTTCGAGGACTACGAAAAGCACCGTGCCCGGCTGCGTGAGGAGCGTCGCCTCCTCCGGATCCTTCAGCAGCAAGCGGAGGAGACGCTTGCCAATGAGCTCACCCTGGCGTTGCAGTTCGCGAGCGTCGGAACGCTGATCAGTCTGAAGGCGCCGCAGTTGAGAGGCACGGTCACCCCTGCAGTGATCGTCGACAAGCTGGATGGTCCCGGGCAGTTTCCTCTTCTTCTCTGCCTCACCCACGACAACGTCTGGTTGCTTCTCCCTTGCCAGTCAGTGGTGAGCCTGCATGCGGAACTCAGCTGCCTTCAGGTCGCAGGTGTCGAGGCCCCGTCACTGCAGCGAAGCGGGGAACTCCGGCATGGAGATCAGGCCAGTGGAGGGCTTGCCCTTGCGGTTGCCCACATGGCGCAGCGCCATGACATGACCACACCGCAGTACGACCTGGCGGGGGAAGTGCTGTCCCAGGCCAGGCTGGTCCGGTCTCTGGAAGACGATCTGGAGACTCACCCTGCCCATCGCTGGGGGGATCGGCGTCAACTCAAGAAGCATCGCCGCCGAATGGAGGAGCTTGAGATTGAAATCAGTGAGCGGCAGCACCTGCTTCATCACCGTGCCAATCGGCACTGGGAGACCTTCCTCGCCTTGATTGAGATCCTCCAGCACTTCGGTTGCCTTGATGCATTGCAGCCCACGGAGATCGGCCGCACCGTCGCCGCACTTCGGGGCGACAACGAGCTCTGGCTCGGCCTGGCTCTGATGAGTGGGCATCTTGACGACCTCCCACCGGCCGAGCTCGCGGCGGTGTTTGAAGCGATCAGTACAGAAGTCAACCGACCTGATCTCTGGAGTGGGTTCCCGCCCCCGCCTCGCGCGGAAGAGGCCCTTCACGATCTGATGGGCATCCGTCGAGAGCTTCTGCGCGCCCAGGAGCGCGCCAGCGTGGTGGTGCCTGCCTGGTGGGAGCCTGAGCTGATGGGGCTCGTTGAAGCCTGGGCTAAGGGGTGTGACTGGAACGACCTGATCGCCAACACCTCCCTCGACGAGGGCGATGTCGTGAGGATCATGCGCCGAACCGTGGATCTGCTGGCTCAGGTGCCTTACTGCGAGGCCATCAGCGATCAGTTGAGGAGCCATGCCCGTCAGGCACTCAGGGCGATCAATCGCTTCCCCGTGGCGGAAGCCGAGGATCTGCTCAAGGCTGCGGCGGCCGAGTCGGGCGGCCTCAACCCAGCCACGGAACGGGCTGCCTGAGCCGACCCTTCGGTTAACCCTGCTGAAGGGCCATGGCCGCAGGATTCACCACCCGGTCGAACTCTTCAGCGGTCACATAGCCCAGCTCCAGTGCTGCACTGCGCAGGCTTGATCCCTGCGCGTGGGCATGTTTTGCAATGGCGCTGGCCTTTTCGTATCCGATCGCAGGTGTCAGCGCCGTCACCAGCATGAGGGACCGATCCACCAGCTCCTGGATCCGCTCAGCATTGGGTTCCATCCCCTCCACCATGCCAATCCGGAAACACCGGCAGGCATCGGTGAGCAGTGTGATCGCCTGAAGGAGGTTGAACCCAATCAGTGGTTTGTAGACGTTCATCTGGAGGTGACCTCCGCTTCCCGCCATGGCTACAGCCGCATCGAGTCCCATCACCTGCATGCAGACCATGGCCATCGCCTCACACTGGGTGGGGTTCACCTTTCCCGGCATGATCGAACTTCCCGGCTCGTTGGCCGGGAGCTGCAGTTCGTTCAGGCCGGCACGGGGACCGCAGGCCAGCAATCGGATGTCATTGGCGATCTTGAGCAGGCTGACCGCCAGAAGCCTGATCTGGCCCATCGCCAGCACGAGTCCGTCATGGCCGGCCATGACCGCGAATTTGTTCGGGGCAGTGCTGAAGGAGAGCCCCGTCAGTCGGGCCAGTTCCTCAGCCGCCATCACCGAGAAGCCTTCGGGAGCATTGAGTCCGGTTCCAACGGCGGTTCCCCCGAGCGGGAGGGGAAGCACCTCGGCGAGGCTTGCTTCGATGCGGCTTGAAGCCGTCTTGATCTGATCGCGCCAGGCGGAGGCCTCCTGCGCAAGCGTCAGGGGCACGGCATCCTGAAGATGGGTGCGGCCGATCTTCACGATGCTCTCCCAGGCGTTCACTTTTGCGCTGAAGGCCTGGGTGAGTCGTTCAAGTTCCGGAAGCAGACGGCGGCTGATGCCCTCCGCTGCAGCGACATGGATGGCGGCGGGAAAGGCGTCGTTGGTGGACTGGGATCGGTTGACATGGTCGTTGGGATGCAGGGGCGTGTGACTCCCCAGCGGTGCCCCCACCGCCTGAGACGCCAGATTGCTGATCACCTCATTGAGGTTCATGTTGGTCTGGGTGCCGCTGCCGGTCTGCCAGACCCGGAGGGGGAACTGCTCGTCGTGCTGCCCCTCGGCCACAGCAGCTGCGGCTGCGATGATGTGGTCGCTTCGTTCCTGGTCGAGGACCCCCAGGCGGGCATTGGTGAGTGCAGCCGCCTGTTTCACGCGCGCCAGCGCATGGATCAGCTCGGCCGGAATGCGGTCGGCAGCGATGTCGAAGTTGTGCAGGGATCGTTGGGTCTGGGCTCCCCAGAGAGCATCCGCAGGCACCTCAATCGGCCCCATGCTGTCGGTCTCAATGCGCGTCGCTGCCACCATGCGTGTGAGCACCCCGCTGAGGCGCGTCTGTCTCGCTCTTCATCCTGCCAGCCGGTCTTCAGGACTCTGACCTGGGCCTCAGGACCAGCCACACGATCAGCAGCAGTCCTGTGGTGCTTCCGATCGTGTAAATCCAGTCGGCATAGGGTGTCCAGAACAGAGCCGGAACCAGCGGATCAAAGGCCAAGACGCTCCCAGATCACCCCCAGATTCGCCTGGTGCAGGTCGGTGCTGAAGCAGTCCGCCAGTTGCTCGGCTGTGAGTTTTTCGGTCACATCCGGATCCGCTGCCAGATTGGCGCGGAAATCGCCACCTTCGCTGTTCCATGCGGTGTGGGCGTTGCGCTGCACCACGCGGTAAGCGTCCTCACGGCTCATGCCAGCGTCCACCAGGCCAAGCAGCACGCGCTGACTGAAGACCACGCCTCCGTAGACATTCATGTTGCGGCGCATGTTGTCGGGGTAGACCCCAAGGCCAGCCACCACGGCGGTCATTTCCCGGAGCATGAAGTGAAGGGTGACCGAGCAGTCCGGCAGCATCATCCGTTCGGTTGAGCTGTGGCTGATATCTCGCTCGTGCCACAGGGCCACATTCTCAAGGGCTGCCACCACGTAGCTGCGCAGAACCCTCGCCAGACCGCTGATGCGTTCGCTGCGGATTGGATTGCGTTTGTGGGGCATGGCGGAACTGCCTTTCTGCCCCTTGGCGAAACTTTCCTCCACTTCGAGAACGTCGGTTCTCTGAAGGTTGCGGATCTCCGTCGCGAAACGATCCAGCGACGCGCCGACCAGGGCCAGGGTCTGGATGTAGTCAGCATGACGATCCCTTGAGATCACCTGGGTGCTGGCGGTGTCGGGGGTGAGGCCAAGGCGCTCACAGGTGAGGCGCTCCACTTCGGGATCGGTGTTGGCATAGGTCCCCATGGCACCACTGATCTGGCCGACGGCCACATCCTTCTCAAGGCGTTCGAGGCGCTCGGCATTGCGACGGGTCTCTGCCAGCCAGCCGGCCAGCTTGAATCCAAAAGTGATGGGTTCGCCGTGGATCGCGTGGGAACGCCCGATCATCACGGTGGATT
Source organism: Synechococcus sp. (assembly GCA_042954165.1). GTDB lineage: Bacteria > Cyanobacteriota > Cyanobacteriia > PCC-6307 > Cyanobiaceae > Synechococcus_C. Next base: position 4,491 of record JBGKDM010000220.1, on the reverse strand, counting down.
TGTGCGCGGAAGCCAGTTTGGTGATGGCGGCATCCAGAGCCTTGAGCTCCTGGCGCAGCAATGCCACGGATGCTTTCATCTGCAGCGCCACACCCGTGTCCAGCACATCGCTGCTGGTCATGCCCACATGGATGAAGCGGCCTGCATCACCCACGTGTTCATTCACGTTGGTGAGAAAGGCGATCACGTCGTGACGCACTTCAGCTTCGATTTCGAGAATCCGCTCAGGCTCGAAGGCGGCCTTGCTGCGAATCTCCTCCATGGCTGCCTCCGGCACGCGGCCGAGGGTGCAGTTGGCTTCACAGGCGGCGACCTCGACGTCAAGCCAGCTTTGGTATTTCGCCCTGTCAGTCCAGAGCTCGCCCATTTCGGGCAGTGTGTATCTCTCGATCAAGGCCAGCGCGTGGCAACGACCTCACCAATGTATGGCCCGGCCTTCACGCCGAATGCAGACGCTGATGCTCCACCTCCCACTGCACATGGCGCCCCCAGGCCTGCTGGCGGATCAGGCAGCGCCCGCCACGGCACTCAATCACCTGAAACGGCGGCAGGTCAGATGGCTGATTGTCGAGCGTGGCAAAGCTGCCGGGGGGGAGCAGCGCAAGAACATCGTTTCCGCAAGAGATCTCTCCTGTCCCCAGCCCCTGTGACGTGCGCCCGCGGGGGGGGTGCGGACTCTTGGACGACTGCCTGACTGACACGGCCGAACACTCGGGTTGACTGATCTTCTCCGCGGTTTGGCGGACTCCGGGATGACCCCCCGCTTTTGTTCGGTTTTCACCTCTGCTTTCATGACGAAATGGCACAGAAGACCCGGTTGGACCAGCATCTGCTGACACTCGGCCTTGCACCGACACGTCAGCAGGCTCAGCAGTTGATCCGTGCCGGCAAGGTGCGTGACAGCAGCGGCCTTCTGCTGGACAAGCCAGGTCTGCAGGTGAAGCCGGATCTCGCCGTGCGTGTCGAGCAGCCGCCACGCTTTGTCTCGCGGGGAGGCGAGAAACTGCTGGGAGCGCTCAACGCGTTCCCAATCCCGGTGGAGGGTCGTGTCTGCCTCGATGGAGGCATTTCAACCGGGGGGTTCACGGACTGCCTCCTGCAGCACGGTGCCAGCAAGGTGTACGGCGTTGATGTGGGTTATGGCCAGACAGCCTGGAGTCTTCGCACCGACCCTCGGGTGGTGTTGAGGGAGCGCACCAATCTGCGCCGGCTTGCGCCGGAGGACCTTTACCAGCCTGAAGACGCGCGGCCTGACCTAGCCGTCGCGGATGTGTCGTTCATCTCACTGGGTCTGGTGATGCCGGCGATCAAAGGGTTGCTCAGTCCCCATGGCTCCGAGGCACTTCTGCTGGTCAAGCCCCAGTTCGAAGTCGGTCGTGACCGTGTCGGCAAAGGTGGTGTCGTCCGAGATCCGGAGGCCCACTGCGATGCCCTGCGAGGGGTTGTCGAGGCCGCCGAGCCGCTTGGTTGGACTGCGTACGGCGTGGTTGGGTCTCCGATCACAGGGCCGGCGGGAAACCATGAATATCTGCTCTGGCTCCGGAGCTCAGGGCCCCAGTTGACGTGCACTGACCAGAGCGGCAGCGCCTCGGTTGGCGTTGTCACCGACGACGACATCGTCAGAGTGGTGGACGCCACTCTGACGTGAAGCGTGCGGATGCCTGTCGCTCTTCTCAGAGAGCGGTGCTGTCGCGGTCGCCGGTGCGGATCCTCACCACGCTTTCGATCGGAGAGATGAAGATCTTTCCGTCGCCGATTTCACCCGTTTTGGCAGCTTCAGCAATGGCATTCACAACGGTGTCAACGTTGCTGTCATCCACCACGACATCGATCTTCAGTTTCTGAAGGAATTCAACGGTGAACTCAGAGCCGCGATAGCGCTCCACCTGACCCTTCTGACGTCCGAAGCCGCGCACTTCGCTCACCGTCATGCCGACGATGCCGGCATTCACCAGGGCCAGCTTGACGTCTTCAAGTTTGAAGGGGCGAATGATGGCCTCAACTTTTTTCATGAGCTGCAACCGGGAAGGCAGATCATTGAAGTTTCTCAGAAACTGACGGTTTCCGGTAGTTCGTTCTGACAACCTGTCGCAGCTGATTTCCTCAGGGAGGGATGGACGTCGTCGGTCAGCAGGCAATCGATTGCCCCCGTCACCGCCGCCGTGGGCTCACCTCGCGTTCGCCTGGTCTGAAACCGCGTGCCCAGCAGTGGGTCAGCACCACCTTCTAGGGTTTACGACGACTGGTAACGATCCTTGAGTCACGCTGTTCCCGAGGCCACCCGGACTCCTCTCTACGGAGAGCGGGCCATCGCTGATGCCGAGCTGATCTGTTTCGACAACCCCCGTGAGGGGCGGCCCTACGAGGTCTCGATCGAACTGCCCGAATTCACCTGTCTCTGTCCTTTCTCGGGTTATCCCGACTTTGCGGTCCTCCGGTTGATCTATCAACCAGGCCCAAGGGTGGTGGAACTCAAGGCGATCAAGCTCTATGTGAACAGCTACCGGGACCGCACCATCTCCCATGAAGAGGTGGCCAACAAAATTCTCGACGATCTGGTGGCTGCCTGTGATCCGGTCTGGATGCAGCTCGAGGCGGACTTCAATCCCCGTGGCAACGTCCATACGGTGGTCCGCGTCAGCCATGGGTTGCGTCAACCCTGCTGAGCAGAGAAGGAAAGTCGCGGGCAAACCCGCTGAGGTTCCTGTTGCAAAGGCCGGCGACGTGAAGTTTCCGGTGGGTTGAATCCCCGACTGCCCAGATCTGACGGGTCGCCACGAGGCTGAGCCCTCCGCCGAGCAGGGTGATGGCAAATCCCAGATAGACCATTGGAACCCCGGGGTCCCGCTTCAGCAGCAGTCCGCTGGCCGGCATGACGTCGACCACGCGCAAGGGAAGTCCATTGATCTCTGCCGCCTCACCGCCGGGTCTGAGGTTGGTGACCAGCTGCCCCTCGGAATCAAACACCTGAACGGGCCCTGCTTCACTCCCGAGCGTGAGAATCACCGGATCACTGCCATCAGGGCGGGTTGGCAGCACGAGCCCCCAGAGTTGATCCCCCAGCTCCGGGAATGTCTGCAGCGGCAGTTGCAGCAGGGGACTCTTGCCGAGTTGAACGGTGATGGTGGCGAGTGACCAGTCAGCCTGATAGACCGTCATCCCCTGGTAGCGCAGTGGGTGGTTGACGCTGATCTCTTTCCTTAACGCCTCGCCTCCCCCGGGGGGTTGCAGAAGCAGTTGCGAGCGGAACTGCTCGGTACGTCCAGCAGGATCGCGTTCGATCTTGAACTGATCCAGAGTCAGGGTCAGTTGACTGACTCCGGAACGGCTGAGAAGGTCGAGGCTGCGCCCCGGTGCGAGAAAGCGTTCCAGTCGATTGCCGGCCAGAGCCCCCCAGGCCGCTCCGACCATCAGCAGCACCAGCCCTGTGTGAACCAGCAGCGGTCCCACACGCCCGATGACCCCACGCCTTGCGGCCAGGCGACCTGGCTGTTCCCGCACTGTCCATCCCTGATCACGCAGCGCGCTGGCCAGGGTTGCCAGACTCGCTTCAGGAGCCACGCCGGGAATGGTTTCCGCCAGAGCCAGTTTGCTCAGCTGCCGTGGTTCCCGGTAGTCAATCCAGCGCAAGGCAGCCTGCAATGCGGGCCACTGCCGTCGCCAGCTGCAAAGCATCAGGGAGAGGCCGAGCAGGGCCAGCATCCCCAGAAACCACTGGCTCGAGTACACATGATCAAGCTGCATCTGCAGCATCCGCTCCCCATTCACCGTCCCCAGCCATGGATCGGCATTGAAGCGGTCCAGGTAAAGAGCTGAATCTTCGTTCTGAGGAAGAATCGTGCCGATGGCGCTGGCAACAGCAATCAGCAGCAGCAGGGCAATGGCGAGGCGAAGGTTGGACAGCAGCGCTGCAAAACGTCGAATGAGTGCCATCGATCAGCTCACACGGGCCAGGAGGGTGAGCATGCCGGTGCAGATCAGAACGGCCCCACTGATCGGTGGCACCCAGCGGCCAATCGGTCGCAGGGCCAGCAGTCTGGGCACACTGGCAGCAGCACTGCCTGCAATCAGCAACGGCATGACCTGGCCAACCCCGAAGCTGGCGAGCAGCACGACCCCCACCAGAGGCCTGCCGCTGGTGGCAATCCACCCCAGCAGGACGGCCAGCACGGGAGTGGTGCAGGGCGACGCCGCAAGTCCGAAGGCAAGGCCTGCTGCGATCGGTGCCACTGGAACTGGGACGCTTTTCGTCCAACGCATCGGGTCGGGACCTGCCGGCAGCGGCAGTCGCAGAACACCCAGCAGGTTGAGCCCCATCACCAGTGCGAGCACGGCGACCAAGGTGGGAACGACATCGGGAACCTGGCCGTAGATGCGTCCAACGAGACCGCTGAGGCTGCCGAGAATCACCAGTGCACCAACAATCCCGGATGAGAACAGCAGGCTCCGTTGCCAGGCTGGCTGACTGGATTCAAATCCAGCCAGATACGC
>JBGKDM010000219.1:0-2965 GCA_042954165.1 Synechococcus sp. | reverse complement strand
TGGCGCCAGGCCACTGGCTGAGCAGGGGGGCCAGGGCCTGCTCGGCCCGGGCCCGGTCATCACGCCTGAGGGTGAAGGTGATGTCGCGGCTGCCATCGCCGTGTTGCCGCTCCGACTGCACGATGGAATCCAGGCTGATGCCGGCGTCGGCCAGGGCCGAACAGAGGGCGGCGGCGGTGCCTGGCTTGTTGGGAACGTGGCGCACGCTCGCCTGGGCCTGGTCACGGTCGAGGGCGACACCGCGCACCTCCGGTTCACCGTCGCCGGAGGCAGCTGGATTGAGGTGCACCTGCTGGTCGCTCAGTTCGAAGGCTGCGCGCACGGCCTGCAGGGCCTTGGCGCCGAGGTCGGCGTCGATCACGCAGCTCACCTTCACTTCGCTGGTGGCGATCAGGCGCAGATTGATGCCCGCCCGGGAGAGGGTGTCGAACAGGCTGGCGGCAATGCCTGGCCGCCCCATGATTCCGGCGCCGTTGATGCTCAGCTTGCTCATGCCGCCTTCCGCCACCAGCTGACCGCCCCAGCTGTCGAGCAGGCCTGCGCAGATGCTGCGGGCCTGCTCCAGATCGGCCTCCGCCACGGTGAAGGTGATGTCGTTGCTGCTGCCTTCATGGGTGGACTGGATGATCAGGTCCACGTTCACGCCTTCGGCGGACAGGGCTTCAAAGAGCTGGGCCGCCACGCCGGGCTGGTCGGGCACATGGGAAAGGGCCAGCACCGCCTGGTGCTCCACCAGATCGGCGCCGTCCACCGGACGGCTGAGCTCGAGGCCTTCGCGCCCGATCGGCCGGGCGGTCCGGCTGGTGAGGGTGGTGCCGGGCTCATCACCCCAGCTGGAGCGCACCACCAGGGTGACGCCGTAGTTGCGGGCGATCTCCACGGCCCTTGGATGGAGCACGGCGGCCCCGAGGCTGGCCAGCTCGAGCATTTCATCGCAGCTCACCTGCTGCATCAGCTGGGCATCGGCCACCTTGCGGGGGTCGGTGGTGAGCACCCCTGGCACGTCGGTGTAGATCTCGCAGGCATCGGCCTCGAGGGCGGCGGCCAGGGCCACGGCCGAGGTGTCGGAGCCACCGCGCCCCAGGGTGGTGATTTCCGCGGTGCCGCCGCTGCTCTGGCTGGTGCCCTGGAATCCGGCCACCACCACCACCTGGCCGTCGTTCAGGCGGCTGCGCAGCCGGTCGGTGCGCACCTCAAGGATGCGGGCCCGGCCGTGGGCGGATTCGGTGACGATCCCCACCTGGGGCCCGGTCATGGACACCGCCGGAATTCCCAGGGCATTGAGGGCCATCGACAGCAGGGCGATGGACACCTGTTCGCCCGTGGCCAGGAGCATGTCCATCTCCCGCTGGGGCGGGTTGCTGCTGATCGCCCGGGCCTTGCTGGTGAGCTCATCGGTGGTGTGGCCCATGGCCGACACCACGATCACCAGGTCGTGCCCGGCTTCCTTGCTGGCGGCGATGCGTCGGGCCACCGCCTGGATGCGCTCGACATCCGCCACGGAGGTGCCGCCGAACTTCTGAACCAGCAGGGCCATGCCAGCCGCCTCACACAGCTGGTGATTGTCTCACTGGGCTTCTCCGGCCGTGCCGGCCCCCAGCAGGCCGTCGCGGAAGGCGGCTCCCGGGGCACTGCCGCGCTTGAGAGCGGCCTCCACCTCCAGCAGGCGCCCAAGCAGGTTCAGACAACGGGTGGGAGGGCGTCCCTTCAGCTGTTTGCGCATCACGTAGATGCGCTTGGGATTGCCGATGCCGGCGGCCTTGGCGATCACGGCCACATCCCGTTCACCCTGCTGCTCCATCAGGCTCACCCACAGCCAGCCGCGGATCTGCCCGGTGAGGGTGGCCACGATCCGCAGCGCCGGTTCACCGGCATCAATCAGGGCATCCAGGCAGCTGATCGCCTCCCCCACCTGGCCCTCGAGCAGGGCATCGCCCACCTGCAGGGCATTGGTGGCCTGGCCGTCGATCAGGCTGGCCACCGCTGATGCGGTGATCCTGGTGCTGCCGATGCTGGCGGCATGGAGGGAGAGCTTCTGCAGTTCGGCGCTGAGGCGGGCGCTGTCGTTGCCGATGGTGTCGATCAGGGCATCGATGGCGGCGGGTTCCAGATCCAGATCCAGGTCGGCGGCGGTGCGTTCCACCAGCTGCCGCTGCCCGGCGCCGTCCCAGATGGCCGGCAGCTGAAATTTCTCCTCCTGGGCCTCTCCTGCCTTGATGCGTTTCTGCAGGCCCTTGGTGGTGCGCAGGCGCCCATCGGGCTTGGCGGGATTGCAGAGCACCAGGTGGCTGCTGTCGGGGATCAGGGCAAGGGCGTCGTCGAAGCGGTCGGCGAGGTCGCTGGGGCAGGCGTTGCAGAAGGGGGAGCGCTGCAGCAGCACCAGGCGGTGGCCACCGCCGAAGGGCGGCGTGCGGGCCTCTTCGAGGGCCTGGAGCGCCTGGCTGCTGTCGGCCCCATCCAGGCGGCTGAGGTTGATGCTGCTCCAGGCCGGATCGACCACCTGATCGATCAGCCTGGCCACGGCCCGCTCGAGGGCGGCGCTGTCATCGCCCCAGAACAGATGCACGGGCATGGCAGGTGCGGCCGCGGAGGATGCTGAAGTCTGCCCTCTGCCGCCAGCCCCTGTGACCCGCGAGGTTGCCAGCGACCATCCGATCTTCACGGAAAGCATCCGTCGCATCCGCCTGCTGCTCGGTGACACCGGCCTCGACCCCCTGCAGCAGCAGGTGCTGGAACGGCTGGTCCACAGCAGTGGCGATCCGGCGCTGGCGCCCCTGCTGCGGTTCAGTGACCAGGCCTGCGCCCAGGGCGTGCAGGCCCTGCAGGCCGGGGCCGAGATCCTCACGGACACGGCGATGGCGGCGGCGGCGGTGTCGCCGATGGCCCGGCGCACCGGCGGTCATCAGGTGCGCGGCCTGCTGGATTGGGCGCCGGAGCAGGCCCCTGCCGGTTCCACCCGTTCGGC
>JBGKDM010000218.1:0-2907 GCA_042954165.1 Synechococcus sp. | reverse complement strand
GGGTACCCGTTTCACCCGCCCGGAAAGCCTGATCAGTTGCGAACCGAGCATCTGCAATGTTTGGACGTGCCCTTGCTGGTTCTGCAGGGTGAGCGCGACACGTTTGGACGTCAGGAGGAGGTGAATGGGTATGCCCTCTCGTCCAATCTCACGGTGACCTGGATCACAGACGGGGATCACAGTCTGAAACCACGGAAGCGGTCAGGACGAACGCTTGATCAGAATCTGGCCATGGCCCTTGTTGCGATGGATGGGTTCGCCCGAAACCGGCCAGGGATGCCGAGCTTTGTTTCAGATGCAGCGAAGGGCATGGCCCATTCCGACCGCAACGGAACAGATTGAACGGACGTGTCCCGGCAGGCTGCCGCCATGGTCTCTCGGATGCATGCTGCCCGTCTGATCAGAAAACGCCTCGCTGCAGGACGACCGATGAAAATGGCCAGTGGTACCGGACGCGGCGATGCCAGGGCCGCGATCACTGCTGCTCGAGAAGATGCCTACGAGGTGATCTGCGGGGTGGCTGGATGTGTGCTGAAGAAAAAAGACTGATCCGGCGGTTCAGTAGTAGCTGGTCTGCGGCAGGGTGAACCCCGAGTTCATGTGCTGCACGTCCAGGAGGACGTAGGTGAGCCACAGCAGCAGGGCCGCAATCCCGGAGCCCGCCGCCACCTTGGCGAGGTTGCGCAGAATGATCTCCGCCAGGCTCACGTTCTTCACAACGGCACGTCAAAGACACCATCATCCTGATTGATCGTGCTTTCGTCCGTGGAGTTGCGCCTCGATCCACCGCTCACCGCCCTGCTGGTTACTGCGGGGGTGTTGGTGTGCGTGCAGATCCGTTGGATCCGAGGGCTTCAGAAGCGCAACAAGCGCCTCAGCCTGGCGGCGCCGATGACCTCGAAAGCGTTTCAAGCGGAACTGGACAAAATCTTTTGTGATGACACCTGAGCCGGCTCCGGCGCCAGGCTGACGTCACGATGACCTACCTAAGGATCCGCAGCGTCACCAAGGCCGATGTGCCGTTGATCACAGACTGGGCGCGTCAGGAGGATTTTGCGCCCGGTCGCGGGGATGTGGGGATCTATCGCCAGACCGACCGCCAGGGGGTCTGGGTCGGCTGTCTCGGAGGCGAACCGATCGGCTGCATCGCGGGCATTCGCTACAACCTCGCCTACGGCTTCATCGGCCTTTATCTGGTGCAGCCCGAGCATCGCGGTCATGGCTACGGTCGCGAGCTCTGGCAGCACGCCCTCCGGCACCTTGACGGTGTCGCTTGCATCGGCCTTGAGGCGGCTCCCGAGAGGCTCAAGGACTATGCGGGCTGGGGCTTTGAGGAAGCGTCCCCAACCACCCGCTGGCGGATCGGTATCGGCAATGAAGACACAAACCCGCAAGCCGCCTCGATGCCATCGGGGTTACGACTGGCCACCGGCAAGGCGATTCCAGACATGCCGCTTCAGCGCTATGACGCGCAGCGTGAACTCTCTCCCAGGCCTCACTTCCTTGCGGACTGGCTGCATCATCCTGCGGGTTCTGTGATTGCCCTGCTTGACGCGGACCAGGAGTGCCACGGATTTGCGCGAATCCGGCCCTGCTTGCTGAAGAGAGGGGAGGGCTGGCGTATCGGTCCGCTGCTGGCGGATTCAGAAGCGCTGGCGGAGCTGCTGATCCGTCAGCTTCTTCAGGCGCACACGGGCGTCGTTCTGCTCGATTCCCCCGGCGCCAACCCTGCAGCCTCAGGTCTGATGCGGAGGCTTGGTTTTGAACCGGTCGCGCGCACGGTGCGCATGTATCGAGGCTCGATGCCGACCCAGGATCTGCGGGATGTGTTCGCTTTGGCCTGTCTGGAGCTGGGATAAACCCCTGCTTAAGTTGAGGCATGGGCGAGCCCACAGACGGATCACGGATTGAACAGGAGCTGGAACGGGCCCAGGTCATGGGGCGCTGGCTCTCCGACGATGAGCTCAAGGCCGAAGCCGAGCAAAACGCAATCAAGGAAGCTGGTGAAGCCGAGAGGCTCTCCAGGCGTCGGCGCCTCACGGTCTTGACCGCTGTCTGCGTGCTGATTCCACCGCTCTGGCCCGTGGCCATTGGTCTCACCTTTTATCTGCTGTTTCCCCGCACCGCGACCGGTCTCTTTCTCACCGCGGGGATCAGCGCCATCGTGGTGTTCATGGCTGGGCTGGGCCTCTCGGTTCTGCTGGCGGTTTGGTTGATCAATCTGCTGCTCTAGGGGCTGGCGTCTGACCTGCCTGCGGGGCATGGTTGGAGCCTGAAGAAGCACAGGGATGAGCTGGCAGGAACTCGAGCGATTGGTCGATGACGTTGAAACCGATGATGTGATCAGGCGCGCCATGAAATGCTGTCGCTCTCGTCATGAATTTGTGCTGGCCGCCAGGCGGCTGGGGTATCGCATCACCCGCATCGATCTTCAGATGGCTCTTGAGGAGCACAGGCTTGAAGCACGCCAGACCGTTGCCCCCCTGTTGGCTGGTGACGGCTAGGCCTGGTGACATTCACAGCAGAATGGTGCTGTGGGATGTCTCGGAAGGTCTTGAAGATTCTGCGTTCAACGCTCAGTTTCATCCTGAGCATCACGCTGCTCATGCTCGCTGGACCCGTGGCACCTGTCTTTGCCGCTGACCTTCAGCTTTCCGCCGTGGACTTGAAGCCCTGCGATGTTGAGGATCCTGGCTCGCAGCCTGGCCCCAGCGGTGATCCACGCCGTTCCGGAGTCACCCGAACGGCGGGAGCCAGTTGTTACGTGCTCAGCGGAGACGTTCTGAACCCTGGTCGTAAGACCGTGTTCGATACGGATGTGTATGCCCGGATCCTGGATGCGAGCGGTGAGCCGGTGCTGCAGAACCGCACGCGTGTGGGCTCGATCGGTGATGTCCCCAGCGGCAG
>JBGKDM010000217.1:0-10440 GCA_042954165.1 Synechococcus sp. | reverse complement strand
GCTTCGGCAGCGTCATCGGCCATTTCAATGAACGCGAAGCCCCGTTTCCGTCCCGTGTCTCGCTCAAGGGGAAGGGCACAGTTCGTGACCTCTCCATGCGCGGCGAACAATTCAATGATGTCTTCCTGCTCAGCACGGAAGGGCAGATTGCCAACAAAAATGCTCACTTGCCTCGTGGACCTTGGGTGAAGGGGACCGATGGAACCTGATTGCCATCGGTTCATGCTTCCTGGAGGAATCAATGGCCTTTGGCCATTTCAGATTAGTCCGGTTCTGCCACTTCGATTGGGTAATTCAGGCCAGTCGCTGTTCCCAGAGCGCCAACTGTTCGTCAACGCGACTGAAGCCGGTGCCTCCCTCGCTGATGCGGGCAGCCACAACCTGTCGGGGGGCGAGGGCCTCGAAGAGATCAGCCTCAAAAACAGGATGGAACGACTTCCACTGCTCAAGGCTCAGATCGAGCAGCAGAACACCATCCTGAAGGCACCGTTTCACGACCGAACCCACCAGCTGATAGGCCTCGCGAAAGGGCACATCTCTGGCCACCAGATAGTCAGCAACATCGGTGGCGTTGGAGAAATCGGAACCCACAGCCTGCTCGAGACGATCCGGGCGAAACTCCACGCCTTCCTCCATCAGAATCGCCATAGCCTCCAGGCAATCGGTCGTCGTGCGGACGGCGTCGAACAACGCTTCCTTGTCTTCCTGAAAATCCTTGTTGTAGGCCAGTGGCAGCCCTTTGATCATCGTCAGAAGACCCTGGAGATGACCAAAAACACGACCGCATTTGCCACGGACCAGTTCAGGCACGTCAGGATTCTTCTTCTGTGGCATCAGGCTGCTGCCTGTCGCACAACGATCGGTCAGACGAACAAATCCGCATTCCTCACTCGCCCAGAAGATCACTTCTTCCGCCAGGCGACTGAGGTGAACCATCACAAGGGACGCAGCTGATGCGAATTCAACGGCGAAATCGCGATCGCTGACCGCATCAAGACTGTTGGCATAGATGCCATCAAACCCAAGGGCATCAGCTGTGAGGCGCCGATCAATCGGCACCGGTGTGCCGGCCAGAGCCGCAGCACCAAGCGGAGAGATATTGACGCGCCCACGCACATCACGGAAGCGCTGACGATCCCTCTCCAGCATCTCGACATAGGCCAGCAGATGGTGAGCGAGACAGACCGGTTGCGCCCGCTGCAAGTGCGTGTACCCAGGAATCAAGGTGGTGCGCTGGGCCAGGGCCTGGGAGAGCAGAGCCCGCTGAAAACGCAGCACACAGGCATCCAGGTCATCAAGACGACGACGCAACCACAGACGCAGGTCGGTCCCCACCTGATCATTGCGGCTGCGCCCGGTGTGGAGCTTCTTGCCGACGGGGCCGAGCAAGGCGATCAGACGGCGCTCGACTGCAAAATGCACGTCTTCATCCGCCAGACCCGGCTGAAACTCACCGGCTGCGGCTTCGGTCCGGATGGTCTCCAGACCCTCACTGAGCTGGCGGGCCTCGTCGTCTGAGATCACGCCACACGCCGCCAGCATGCGGGCGTGGGCGACGGAACCGTCCAGATCCTCCTGGAGAAGCGTGATATCGAATCCGATGGAGGCGTTGAACCGCTCGATCACAGGATGCAGACCCTGCTCAAAGCGATCGCTCCAGGTGGCTGAACCCCCGCCTGTCACTCCCCCAGCCATACCGATGTCTCCACACAGCGTCCTGTCAGCTTGTCAGGCCACGGGTGTGTGTTCCCACGGGCATTGCCACGGCCATCCCGTCTCAGTGAATCGCGGCGGGAACAGAGGGAAGGGAGACCTCTTCGGGAACCTTCAGCACCACCATCGACGCATCGTCCTCGAGTTGTCGATCCACGCCAACGAACCGATCAAGGCGTGTGAACAGCTGATCGAGAATTCCCTGAGCACCGGTGCCGGAACGGCACCCCGCCTCAAGGCTTCGGATCAGGCGCTCCTCCTCGAATCGATCCCCAGCGATGCCAGGAGCTTCTGTGACGCCATCGGTGTAATAGAGGAGCACGTCTCCAGGCTCAAGACGGATCTCTCCACAGCCATACTCGGCCTCCGATTGCAGGCCGATCAACAGGCCAGGCGCATCCAGCCGCTGAATGCACCGCATCTGAGCGCGCCAGATCAGGGGTGGATTATGAGCCGCATTGGCGAAGCGAAGGCGCCGGGTTCGCGGGTCGTAATCGGAATAAAACAGAGTCACGAACCGGTGTGACTGCGCCAGATCCTCCTGAGCAAGCTGGTTGAGGTCATGCAGAATCCGATCGGGAGGAAGCCCGCTGAGCACCTCAGCCCGCAACATCCCCCGCAGCATGGTCATCAGCAGACCGGCGGGCACGCCCTTGCCCATCACATCACCCATGACCAGAGCCCACCGTCCTCGCTCACGGCGACGACCGATCAGGTCCGGACGGGTGGGAATGAAGTCGTAGTAGTCACCGCCCACCTGAAACGCGGGGCGACAACGGGCAGCGAGATCAATCCCTTCAATCACAGGACAGCGATCCGGCAGCAGTTGCGCCTGAATCTCAGCACCGATGCTGAGCTGTCGATCAACCCGCTCGTGGCGGCGGGCCTCCTGCAGCATCAGGTCATGCTCGACCGCCACTCCGGTGAGATCCGCCACCAGCTGCACGTGGCGGCGATGCACATCACTCCACGCCAGAGGACTGGAGCTGCTGAACACATACAGACGGCCGCGTTGCCTGCCCCGCGCCACCAACGAGGTGGCAAACAGACCGGACCGACCGAGATGACGTTGCACCAGATGGTCCAGAGCCTGCACCTGTCTCTCATCAGCCCCGAACCCCTCTGACCGGCCCAGATCAAAGGCCGCGATCTGCCGCAGCAACTCATTCGAACGCTTCTCGGGCAGCATCTGGAGCTGCTCGCGCCAGATCTGTCCCTCCTCCGTGAATGGAACGAGCAGGGCGCCATCAACGCCGACCAAACGGGAGGCGACCACCGGCACCAGCTCCAGAAAACGATGGAGGTTGGTGAAGCTGCGCAGGGCGAACGCCAGAGATGCCAGCAGGTCCTGGTTGGTGCGCTGCTCCCGGGAGAAACTGTCGAACAGTTGCCGCAGCGAAGCCGTCGCCGTCATCGGCTGAGGGGCATTGCGCTGGTGCGGCGCGGAGTGGCGATGGGTGGATTTGCTGCTCACGGCCGGCCATGGCAGTGATCGCAAACTAGCTGTGTTGTCAGCGACCGGCCAAGAGCGCCTCGACAAACTCAAAACTGTTGAAGGGACGCAGATCGCGGATCCCCTCACCCGCACCGATGAAACGGATTGGCAGGCCAGCCTCGGACGAGACCGCAAGCGCCACCCCACCTCGGGCCGTGCCATCCAGCTTGGTGATCACCACACCGGTGAGATCGGCCGCCTTGGCGAAGGCCATGGCCTGCTTGAGACCGTTCTGACCCTGACTGGCATCGAGAACCAGCAACGACTCCACCTTCGATTCGGGCGCCAGACGATCGACAATCTTTCTGATCTTCTGCAGTTCCTCCATCAGGTTGTGCTTGGTCTGCAGGCGTCCTGCCGTATCGACCAGCAGGAGATCCGTCGCTTTGGAACGGGCAGCTCCGATGGCGTCAAACACCACAGCTGCAGGATCGGCATTGGCCGTGGGATTGGCCACCACGGGCACATCGCTGCGCTCTCCCCAGACTTCCACCTGCTGCACCGCCGCCGCTCGGAAGGTGTCAGCTGCGGCGATCATGGCGCTGTAGCCGCTGCGGACGGCGAGATTCGCCAGTTTGCCGAGCGTGGTGGTCTTGCCGACGCCGTTGACCCCCACCATCAACCAGATATTGAGACGTCCCCGTTCGGGAGCCAGCAACTCGACACCGCTGGATTGAATCGGCGCATCGAGGAGCGTGCGGAGCTGCTCCTTCAGGAAACGGATCCCTTCGCTGGGATCCACCACCTCCTCATTCAGACGCTTGCGCAAGGCCTCCATCACCTGATCGGTGGCGAGAACACCGGCATCAGCGCGCAGAAGCAAGGCTTCGAGGTCATCCACAACCTCCGGTGTCAGCGGGTCGTCACCGAGGTTGTCCAACAGGCCGGTCACAAAACCCTGACGGGTTTTCTCGAGCCCCTGGCGCAGTCGGGACAGCCAATCGATCTCCTCGAGCGACACCTGGTCTGCCCGACGCCCCTGGGCGGCCAGCACCTCAGCAGACCAGGTGAACGTGTCGTCGAACGCACCAAGCTGTGGTTCAACAGTGTCGGGCTCGTCCGGAACCGGCGTTGACACCTCGGGTTGCGCATCAACGGCAGCCACGGGGATGGATCGCGCTTCAAGCTCCTGCCGCCTCTGATCGCGCTGGGCTGCGGCCTGCTCGAGCAGGGACAGGCCCTGGGCTTGAACCGGTGCAGACGGCGTGCTCGGTGGAGTCTCTGCCGAAGGGGTCGGCTCAGTGGGCTGTGGGGACAGGGGGGGCGAGTCGGTCGAAACGGCCGTGCTGTCCTGCTCCGGGAGACGCTCAGAACTCTCGGCTGACGCAACCTGGGGGGATGCCTGGGCAGCCTGTTGCGCCTTCAGACGCGCGTAGGCCTGACGGGCCCACTCCAGGGGATCGTCCTCGACCACAGCCTCTGTTGTGGAGGTCGACGCGTCCGTTGACGATTCGGACTCGGACAAGACGTCCTGAGCAGGTTGGGCCACCGGCGACTCCGATGGCTGCGCGTCTGCCGAAACCTGTGTGTCGGGCACATCAGGGGACGCATCCGGCGTGCCGGACTCGGAGGGACGTCGCTGAAACCAGTCGTAAACCATGAGAACCGCCGGGTCAGAACCGAATCATCAGGAGCCTGCAGAGGCCATTGCATCCTGCAAGCGCCGCAGAACGCCGTTGATCATGCGCCGGCCTTGATCATCGCTGTAGCGATTGGCCAGTTCGACAGCTTCATTGCAGGCCACAGCGGAGGGGGTCTTGAGGCTGCTGAGGTCGACGACGGCGAGACGAAGGATGTCGCGATCAATCCGTGGCAGGCGACTGAGGCGCCATCCCTCCATCACTCCATCCAGCCGGGCATCGATGGTCGCGCGCTGATCCATCACGAGGGTGACCCGGCGCAGGGCTCCATGGCGAACCGTCTCCTGATCGGCCAACGCCAGAAGACGTGGCAGCTCAAGGCTGCTGGACAAACCATTGAGAACCTGCTCCGCAGTCGTCAGCGAACTGCGGAGGTGCTCCCTCACAACGGGGGAACTGCCGTCACCCCCGTCCTGAAGTTCACTGTCAAGGAGATGTTGCTGCGCCTTCTCCAGCTCCGAAGCACAGGTATCCAGGGATTCACGCCAATGCTGATGCAAGGTGTCCAGGCCCTTCTGCAGCATCGACTCCAACGGCAGATCCGCAGTGTCCAGAGGATCACGATCCGACAGCTGACCCAGCACCAGCAGGGCCAGCTCACGGGCTAGAGAACGGGACTGCATGATGAAAAAGGAATGGGGAACAGGGTCGTCAGACGCCGGAGGTGGACGATGACGGTGACACCGATGCTCGCAGCTGGGAGATCAGGCTCGCAAAGCTGCGGTTCACCGGAGCCTCTCGCTCGTCGGGATTGACGATCCCTGCGGAAATGATCGTTCTGAAGGCGTCTTCAACGGAAATCTCGAGTTCCCGCACGGAGGATTCAGGCACCAGGGTGTACCAACCCGTGGTCGGGTTCGGAGCCGTGGGGATGAACACGCTCAGCAGCGACTCCGTCAACTCGGCCTGCAGGGAAGGCCCCACCTCGCCCGTCACGAAACCGACGCTGTAAAGCCCCTCGCGGGGATATTCCACCAGGACCACTCGCCGGAAACGGCTGGAGTTGTCCCGCAGAAACGTCTCGAGCAGCTGCTTGAGGGTCTTGTAGACCGAACCGGCCAGGGGAATCCGCTGCAGGGTTCCCTCGCCGAATTCCAGCAACCAGCGGCCCACGATGTTTCGGGCCATCAGACCGATCAGAAGAATCCCCAGCAGGGGAACCGTGAGGCCGAGCGCCAGGTTGATCAGATCCTGAAGCAGGGGATTCAGGGTGATGAACGGATTGAACTGTTTCGGGATCGACGTCAGAAACGCCAGAACGAAACGACTCACCGTGGTCGCCAGCCAGATGGTGGTGGCGAGGGGAATGACCACCAGAAGACCGGCGATCAGATCGTTTTTCAGATCCTGCTGAAGCCTGGTGCCAAGTGGCAGATCAGGTCTTGGATTGGACTGGACCAAGGAACGACCAGGGCCTGAAGCCGACGTGATGACTCCAACCTAACCAGCGGTCAGAGCACGGAGGCGAGTGCAAGCAATGTGAACGCGGCAGCCAGCACCAGAGCACTCACCGTTCCTCCGAAGCGCCGCTGATTCACAGCCAGGTTGCGCTGACGTTCCGCCTGCTGAATCTGCTGGTCCATCTGGGCCAGCTGGCCATCGATGAACTCCTGGGCTGCCTCTCGTTTCTCCTCATCCGATGCATCAGCGGCCAGCTGACCCGCCTGGGCGAGCTGCTCACCCAGCATGGCCACACCCTCGGGATCCTTGGACTGCTGGCGTGCCAGCTCAAGCTGACCGCGTCGCTGCTGGAGCATCTCATCGGCATCACCGGCGAGGGTCTGATTCCCGCTGATGGCCATCGGGACAACAGCCAGCATGAGAAGCGCCAGCAACGAACCAACCACACAGACAAGCCATCGGATCGGGGTCCGACGCTCCGTCGGGTGGTCGAGTCGAGACCCGATCAGCATCAACAGCAGGCCGACAAGACCCATTGGTGACTGATTGACAAGCCGTTCAATCCACACCTGCTGGAACGTGGGATCTGCCCATTCAGCTGCGCCGATCAGAACCAGGAGCTGCAGCAGGAGCAGCACCACGAGGGTGAATCCAAGCCAGCGGAGAACGGGAGACAGACGCAGTGCTGAATCGGAAGCCGGGGCGGACACAGCAAACTGCAAAAAGGTGCCCAACTTTAGGGGCAGGTTCTGTGAACTCTCTGAGGACTCAGCAACAACTCACTCAGGCCCTCAAGACCGAGGCCAAACGCCAGGGCTTCGACCCCGTGGGCGTCGCTCGCCTGCCCGGCAGCGCCAGGATGCGACTGCGCACCGCAGCCCTGGAACGCTGGCTGGACGCCGGTCATCAGGCCGACATGGGTTGGATGGCCGCACCCCGCCGGAAAGATGCTGCGTTACTGCTCGACGGAGCCTCAAGTCTTCTCGCGGTGGGCCTCAATTACCACGTGAGCCACCAGCGCAAACCCGATCGTCTCTCGATTGCGCGCTATGGCTGGGGCCGTGATTACCACCGGGTGGTAAGTCAGCGTCTGAAACGGCTTGGCCGCTGGCTCGAGACCGAGAGACCCGGCGTACGGTGGCGTGCCTGCGTGGATGCAGACCCGTTGCTCGACAAGGCCTGGGCGGAAGAGGCAGGCCTCGGATGGATCGGCAAACACAGCAACCTGATTCATCCGAACAGAGGGTCATGGATGGTGATCGGCCATCTGGTCTGTGACGTGGATCTGGATCCGGATCAGCCGTCGACGCCTCTCTGCGGACGCTGCAGCCTCTGCATGGATGCCTGCCCGACCGAGGCGATTCAGGAACCCTTTGTGGTGAACTCAGGCCGCTGCATCGCCTATCACACGATCGAGAACCGCGCCGAGGCGTTGCCACCGGAGATTGCCTCGGCGCTCGGACCCTGGGTGGCCGGATGCGACATCTGCCAGGACGTCTGTCCCTGGAACCAGCGATCCCTTCCCAGCAGCACCGATCCCGATCTGCAACCGCGCGACTGGATGCTGGACCTGAGCCGCGACGAGGCCCTGACCTGGGATGACAGCACCTGGCAGGACAAACTGCGGGGCTCTGCGCTGCGCCGGATCAAACCCTGGATGTGGCGCCGCAATGCAGCTGCGGCAGAGCCGAAGCAGCTGCCTACGCTGAATCATTCCGAATCGGACTGATGGGCCGAGTTCAAGCTGCCCGGTGCGCTGCTCTGCTGTTGGTGAGCGCCTGCCTCACCAGCGTGCCGGCGAAAGCTCTGGTGCCGACGGTCTATTTGCCGAGCAGCCAGGAACTGAAAGGATCAGCGCTCGGAATCGGCCGCACAGCAGCCCAGCTCCTGACCCTGGGACAACCCCAGGAAGCAGCTCGGCTGGCCGCCCTCGCGGTGCGCCTCAGGCCCAGCGACGAACGACTGTGGTCAGTGCTGGCGGAAGCCCAGCTGCGCAGCAAGCAACTGGAACCCGCAGCGGAATCCCTGGCTCGCGCCAAGAAACTCAATCCCAAGAATCCCGGGCTTTGGTTTGCCGAAGCATCCCTGGCCCTGCGCGACAGCCGGCCTGGCGATGCCATTCCACTCCTGGACAAGGGGCTTGAGCTGGATCCGAAGAACGCAGCGGCTTACTTCGATCTGGGCAATGCACGCCTGATGCGAACCGAATACCGGGCCGCCCTGGCGGCTTTCGAGAAAGCATCAACCCTCAAACCCAGTTTCTGGGAAGCGCTGAACAATCAGGCCATCGTGCTGTTCGAGATGGGCAACACCGAAGCAGCGATCCAACGCTGGCGCCGGGTGCTGTCGATCGAAGACAACGCCGAGCCCATGCTTGCCCTGGCTGCAGCGCTCTACCAAAAAGACGACGGCAATCAGGACGCACTGTCGCTGGCCCGCAAAGCTCTGCAGCAGGATCCCAACTACGTGCTTGCCGATCACCAGGAACAGCAGCTCTGGGGCAGCAAACTGCGTCTGGCCACACAGGCTCTGCTGCAGGAGACAAGCCTTCGTGACGCGGTTGACCGTGCGGAAGCCAATGCCGATCCAGGCGGATCTCCATGAAGGGGGGCTGGCCAAACCCGAAGAGATCTGTAGGCTGACCCCCGTCTGCTCGCAGTAGGTCCAGGCACGGATGCCCGAGGAGCGCGTTCAACCGATCGCCCTGCATCAGGAGATGCAGCGCTCCTACCTCGAGTACGCGATGAGCGTGATCGTGGGCCGGGCTCTTCCGGATGCCCGCGATGGCCTCAAACCGGTGCAGCGACGCATCCTGTTCGCGATGCACGAACTGGGTCTGACGCCTGACAGGCCCTATCGGAAATGTGCCCGTGTCGTCGGCGACGTTCTCGGCAAGTACCACCCCCACGGTGACCAGGCCGTCTATGACGCGCTGGTACGGCTGGTTCAGACCTTCTCAAGCCGCCACCCACTGCTGGATGGCCACGGAAACTTCGGATCCGTGGACGACGACCCGCCGGCGGCGATGCGGTACACGGAAACGCGTCTGGCTCCGATCGCTCACCAGGGCCTGCTCGATGAAATCGGCGATGACACGGTCGATTTCGCCCCGAATTTTGATGGGTCCCAGCAGGAACCCACGGTGCTTCCCGCCCAGCTTCCCTTCCTTCTGCTGAACGGCTGTGCCGGAATTGCCGTGGGCATGGCCACCAGCATCCCTCCCCACAACCTGGGGGAAGTGGTGGACGGTCTGATCGCGCTGGTTCGCAAACCCGATCTGAGCGACGACAAGCTGCTGTCCCTGATTCCCGGACCCGATTTCCCGACCGGCGGAGAGGTGCTGATGGGAAGCGGTGTCCGTGAGACCTACCTGCGGGGCCGCGGCAGCATCCCCATGCGCGGTGTCGCCCACATCGAGGAGATTCAGCCCGGCAAGGGACGTCACAAACGGGGGGCCGTGGTGGTGACGGAGCTTCCTTATCAGCTGAGCAAAGCGGGCTGGATCGAGAAACTCGCCGACCAGGTGAACGACGGCAAGATCGGTGGCATTGCCGACATCCGCGACGAAAGTGATCGCGAAGGCATGCGGGTGGTGGTGGAACTGCGCCGCGATGCGGATCCGGAGAAGGTGCTGGCGGACCTGCAGCGCCGCACCTCCCTGCAGAGCAATTTCGGGGCGATTCTGCTGGCCCTGGTGAATGGACAGCCCCAGCAGCTCTCACTGCGCCAGCTTCTGCAGACCTTTCTCGAATACAGGGAACTGACCCTGATCCGCAGAACCACCCATGCCCTGCGCAAAACCGAGGATCGGCTGGAGGTGGTCGAAGGCCTGATCAAGGCCCTGGATTCCCTCCAACGGGTGATCGCGATGATCCAGGAAGCCAAGGATGCGGCCACAGCCCGCGCCAGCCTGATGGTGCACCTCGACCTGAGCGAGCGACAGGCTGATGCTGTGCTGGCGATGCCGCTGCGCCGCCTCACAGGCCTGGAGCAGGAAAGCCTGCGCAAGGAAGCTGAGGATCTGCGCCAGGAACGGGAACGCCTCCAGCGTCTGCTGCAGGAACGCGATCAGCTGCTCGACGCGATGGTGCAGGAGCTCAGGCAGCTCAAAAAGCGCTTCGCCACCCCCCGCCGCACCCGATTGATCGAGGGTGGCGACCATCTGCTGGCCGAAAAGGCTGCCAGCCAGCG
>JBGKDM010000216.1:0-1657 GCA_042954165.1 Synechococcus sp. | reverse complement strand
TTACGTCTGCGCGATGGAGCAGCCTTCGCCTGGGAGCTGTGGCTTGAAGATGGCGACACCTGGAACTTTCAGGTGACGCCGCTCAACCCTTAAGCCTCCTGACACCTTGATGGCGATCCTCAGCCGAAGTCGCTAACGCTGGCTGAAGACGGGAAGCGGCGATGCAGCCATGGTCCAAACCGGCCCATGCCGTTCCATCCGAGCAGGTGCTGCAGCATCTGCAATCTGATCGCTCGACAGGGATCACCGACGCTGAGGCTGAGCTCAGGCGTCGGGAGGTCGGCCTGAATCGTCTGGCGGCAGCTCCGCCTCGGTCGTTGGCCCTGCGTTTTCTTCAACAGTTCGACAATCCTCTTCAGTTGATGCTGTTGCTGGCGGGGGGAGCGAAGGCTCTGCTCGGCGATCTCGGCGATGCAGCGGTGATCATCAGTGTCACTGTGATCAATGCCCTGATCGGAACGCTGCAGGAGAGCAAAGCAGAGCAGGCGATCACAGCGTTATCGAACACTGTGGTGACCGATGTGGAGGTGGTGCGCGGCGGACGACCGCGGCGACTGGTTTCTGCCGACCTGGTGCCTGGAGATCTCGTCTGGCTCACCGCGGGAGACAAGGTGCCTGCTGATCTGCGTCTTGTGGAAGGCCGCGATCTCGCCTGTGATGAATCAGCCCTTACCGGAGAATCCTTCGCCGTGGCGAAGTCGGTGATGGCGGTGGCTGTGTCGGCGCCCCTGGCTGATCGCACCTGTTTGCTCTTCGCTGGCACCTTCGTCACGGCCGGTCGGGGCTGTGCCGTCGTGGTGTCCACCGGCGAGGCCACGGAGGTCGGGCAGATCTCCTCGGTGATGCGGGAACAGGTGAATCTCTCCACGCCTCTCACGCGCAAATTCACCCGCTTCAGTCGGCTGCTGCTCAAAGTGATCGTGGCGCTGGCCGCGATCACCTTCAGTCTGGGGCTGGTTCGCGGCAACGGCATCGAGGAGATGTTCGATGCCGCGATCGCTCTCGCGGTGGGAGCGATCCCAGAGGAATTGCCTGGCATCGTCACGATCATCCTGGCCATCGGTGTGCATCGCATGGCACGGTCGCGCGCCATCATTCGTCAACTTCCAGCCGTAGAGGCCCTCGGCAGTACCACGGTGATCTGTTCCGACAAAACCGGAACTCTCACCCAGAACCGGATGACGGTGCGCCATCTCTATGCCGCTGACACCCTGTTGCCCCTGGAAGCCCTCTGGCCTGAGACTGCTGCATCCGATGCGGCTGGTGCAGCGCCGGTCTCGGTGGCGATGCAGGAATTGTTGTTGGCCGGTCTGCTGTGCAATGACGCTCGCCCCAGTGATGACGACGGATTCATCGGCGATCCGACGGAAACGGCTCTTCTCGTGGTGGCTGATCAGCTGGGACTCGATCACCAAGAAGCCCATCAACGCCACCCTCGCCGGGATGTGATCCCGTTTGATTCCGAACAGCAGTTCATGGCCACCCTGCATGGCAGCGCGCGGATTCTGGTGAAGGGGTCGGTGGAGGTGGTACTGGCCCGTTGTGGCTCGGCTCTGAATGCCGCAGGACAGCTCGGGCCGATTGATCGAGGCAGGATCGAGCAGGCTGTTCACACCATGGCCAGCAGTGGGGAGAGAGTGCTGGCCTTTGCCATCGG
>JBGKDM010000215.1:0-6944 GCA_042954165.1 Synechococcus sp. | reverse complement strand
CACCACGTACGGGAAGGTGTCTTTGGCGGGCAGCACCGGGAGAATGGCGCGTTCGGCCAGGGCGCCGTGACCGATTTCCCGACGGCCGGGGGACCGCATCGGGCGGGTCTCACCAACGGAGTAGGGAGGGAAGTTGTAGTGATGCAGGTAGGTCTTCTCGTTGCTGGGGTTGAGATCGTCCATCTCCTGCGCATCACTCGGCGTGCCGAGAGTTGCGGTGGAGAGCACCTGGGTGAGACCCCGCTGGAACAGACCGGAGCCATGCACGCGCTTGGGAAGAATCCCGGCCGCTGCACTGATGGTGCGCACCTCGTCGAGGGCGCGACCGTCGACCCGCTTGCCGTCCTTGACGATCTGCTGGCGCATCAGCTTCTTGGTCAGTGCCTTGAAGCTGTTGCCAAGGGCCTTGCCATTGGCGCTGACGGCGACACGGACCGGGTTGTCGTCCTTCAGGCCCTGGATCGTTTCGGCCGTGGCGGTGCGGATGGCGTCCAGTTTGTCGTCGCGCTCGCCTTTGGTCTGGTCGAACTGCTTGAGCACCTCGCCGATGGCTTTGGTGCAGTTCTTCTCGAGGTAGGCCGGAAGGGTTTCATCCTGCTC
This sequence comes from Synechococcus sp., assembly GCA_042954165.1. Lineage (GTDB taxonomy): Bacteria > Cyanobacteriota > Cyanobacteriia > PCC-6307 > Cyanobiaceae > Synechococcus_C. The sequence continues at coordinate 6,344 of JBGKDM010000215.1, read as the reverse complement.
CGGTGCCGAGGGACGCACCTGCTCGATGCCGGCTTCCTTGAGGATCGTCTGCTGGGCCTTGATCAGTTCACAGACCGCTTCGTAACCGAAGTCAATCGCCTCGATCACGTCCTGCTCCGGAAGCTGGTTGGCGCCGGCTTCCACCATCACGACACCATCCGGGGTGCCTGCAACCACGAGGTCCAGATCCCCGCGCTCGATTTCCCTGTAGCTGGGATTCAGGACGAAATCGTCGCCAAGCAGTCCGACTCTGACGGCTGCCATCGGTCCGTTGAACGGGATTCCCGCCATCAGCGTGGCCAGGGATGCACCGGTGACGGCAAGCACATCGGCAGGGACCCGCTCATCCAGTGACATGCAGGTCGCCACGATCTGGAGGTCATCACGCATCCAGCTCGGGAAGAGCGGACGCATCGGGCGGTCGATCAGCCGTGCCGTCAGCGTGGCCCGTTCCGGCGGCCGGCTCTCGCGGCGCATGAAACTGCCTGGGATGCGACCCGCTGCATACAGACGTTCCTCGTAGTCGCAGATCAGGGGGAGGAAATCGATTCCCTCACGACCTGACGACCGTGTCGACGTAACGAGTACGGATGTGTCTCCGCATTCGATCATCACAGACCCTCCGGCCTGGGGGGCGTAGCGCCCAGTGGTCAGCCGGATCTCCCGACCATCGAAGGAGATCGACTGTGTCTGACCTTGCACGTTTGTTTATGTCTCTCTGTCAACCACAAGTCTCGCATTCCACAGGAACACTTGGCGAGACGTCAGCAAAAAAAAAGAGAGACACTCAGGTATCTCTCTTCATCTTGATCAGGTGGAGTGCTGGACGCTCACCAGCTGGACTTCACAACACCGGGAAGTTCACCTTTGTGAGCCCGCTCGCGCAGCTGGTTGCGGCAGAGGCCGAAATCCCGATAGACGCCCCGGGGCTTGCCAGTGGCCCAGCAGCGGTTGCGCATGCGCGTGGGTGCGCTGTTGCGGGGAAGGGCCTGGATCTTGCGATGAATCTCAAGACGCTCCATGGGATCCTTCGCAGCGTTGAAGGCTTCCATCAGAGCGGTCCGCTTTGCCGCATAGCGCTCAACCATCTTCTTCCGCTTCACATCGCGGGCGATCATCGACTTCTTGGCCATACAGGCTGTCGTTCTATGCGGACTAATCCACCACGATACCTGGTGGCCTGACCCGGTCCTGCGTCAGCGTCCGATCAGCTGCTGCACCAGGGGGAGCTGGGTGGTGTCGCGCACGATCAGCACAACGCTGAGCCCGAGCAGCAGCAGCAGCCCTGACTGCATCACGGCGAGCTGGAAGCGCTCGGGCAGCGGGCGACCCCGCACCCCTTCCACCAGCAGCATCACCAGTTGGCCGCCATCAAGCAACGGCAGGGGCAGAGCGTTGAGCACCGCCAGATTGATTGAGATCAAGGCCGTGAACAGCACCAGACCACCGCCGCCCTGGCTGCTCAGTTGTGCCCCCATCTCCACGATCTTCACGGGGCCGCTGACCTGCTGTGCGGTCTGTCCGAAGTTGGTGATCAGCCCGCCGTATCCGACCACCGTGTTCTTGACCAGCCCCGCAACCTGGGCGCTGCCGTAGCGGATGGCGGCAAGGGGGGTGCTGGCGGGCTCGAGGGCGCCGCTGATGTTGGCCTGAAGCTGGGCGCCGATCCGGCCCTGGCCGTTGCGATCGGCGGGGGTGAGCGCCAGCTCGCGCTCGTCACCGTTGCCCTGACCGCTGCGGCTGAGCACTCGAAGCGCTTGACCGGGCTCGGACTGGATCCGATCGACGAGGTCGCGGACGGAGTCCTGACCTCGGCCGAGGCGCTCGCCATTGATGCCGAGAATGCGATCGCCGGCACGCAGACCTGCCTGGGCTGCCGGTTCGCCTGGCTGAACGGAGATCACCATCACCCCCGGTTCCGGAGCGGCGGGGATGCCGACCAGCGCGGACTGCCCGACGAGGACCACCCAGGCGAGGAGCAGATTGGCCAGCACCCCGGCACTGATCACCAGGATGCGTTGAGGGATGGGGCGGTTCCGCAGCAGATCGGGATCGTCCTTGGGAATCGTGCTGTCATCGTCGTCATCGGGGAACGACACAAATCCACCGAGGGGCAGCAGGCGCAGGGCATAGGTCACCCCCTTGTAATCCCGTTTCAGCAGCGCTGGCCCGAAGCCGACGGAGAAGCCGTTGACGCGAATGCCCTGACCGACGGCCGCCAGGAAGTGGCCGGCTTCATGGATCACAACCAGCAGTCCGAGAGCCAGCAGTGCTGCAAGAACGTTCACGCCGTCGTTTTGAGGACGATCATTCTGGCTGCAGACGCTCGCGACCGAAGTAGGGCACCAGGGCCTTGGGAAGCACCACGCTTCCGTCGTCCTGCTGACCGTTCTCCAGCAGCGCCGCCATGGTGCGGCCGACGGCCAGCCCACTGCCGTTCAGGGTGTGCACGAGCCGCGTGTTTTTGCCTTCCTTGGTGCGGATCGCCGAGCGGCGTGCCTGGAAATCACCGCAGACGCTGCAGCTCGAAATCTCCCGGTAGGCCTTTGCTCCCGCCAACCAGACTTCAAGGTCGTAGGTCCTTGCGGCGGAGAACCCGATGTCTCCCGTGCAGAGGTCGAGCACTCGGTAGGGCAGCTCAAGGGCCTGCAGCACCGCCTCGGCATCACGGGTGATCTGTTCATGGGCCTCCTCGGAGCGTTCGGGATGGGCGAACCAGTAGAGCTCCACCTTGTTGAACTGATGCAGGCGGATCAGTCCACGGGTGTCGCGCCCGTAACTCCCCGCTTCCCGGCGGAAACAGGGGCTGTAGGCCGCGTAGCGCAACGGCAGCTGGTCAACGGGGATGATTTCATCGCGATGCAGCGATGTGACCGGCACTTCGGAGGTCGGCGTCAGCCAGAGGTCGTCCTGGGCGCACCGGAAGCTCTCCTCAGCGAACTTCGGCAGCTGGCCTGATCCCTGCAGGCTGGCGCTGTTCACCAGCACCGGCGGCATCACCTCCCGGTAGCCCTTGCCGGTGTGAAGGTCGAGCATGAAATTGATCAGTGCCCGCTCCAGGCGTGCACCCTGCCCGATCAGGGTGACGAAACGGCTCTGGGCGATGCGCGCCGAGCGCTCGGTGTCGAACAGCCCAAGGCGATCGGCAACCTGCCAGTGCTCCTTCAGTCCCTCCTCGCATCTGGGGTTGCCCCAACGGCGGACTTCTTTGTTGTCGTCTTCGTTGAGACCCTCCGGACAGGCGGCAGCCGGAAGGTTGGGGAGGGCGAGCAGCTGTTCCCTCAGCTTCGCGGTGAGCTGCTTCTCTTCGTCTTCGAGAACAGCAACCTGCTGCTTGATCTGATTCCCCTGGCGGCGCAGATCGGCGACCTCGTCACCCTTGGGATCCGCCCCACCCTTGATTTTCAGACCCACCTCCTTGCCGATGCGATTGCCATCGGCCTGAAGTGCACTGCGCTGCTCCTCGAGGTTTCGCTGTTGCTGGGCGATGAGCTGAAGGCCCGCAAGATCAACCTTCATCCCCCGGCGCCCGAGCTCGCGGGCAATCACATCAGGGTTGTCACGCACCAGGCGCTGATCGAGCACGGGGGTTTGGATCGCGGCGCCGGCAGCCTAGGCGCTGGCCCTCAGAGCACCTGACCCACCATGACGGCAGCCACTGCCGAGAACACGGTGATCCCGAGGGCTGTGAGTGGGTTCTGGCCCTGGGCGACAGCCACGGTGGTGATCACGCCCGCGCCCAGGCAGGCCACGGCGAGTTGGCTGGTGAGATCGTTGAATCGGTTCACGCCGCTCGGTGCAGTTCTGAAGGGAAGCTACGGAGCTGAAATCCACCTGCCCTGGAACAGAAACAGTCTCGTTACGTCGCTTCGGGTTTCTTCATCTAGCGCAATCCTTCAGGCGCCTGGAGGGGCGCTGCTGGCGCCCCGGGCGCGGCCACTGCTGGCCCAGTGCTTGAGCGCATCGAGCTGTTCGCGGGCGGTGCGTGAGAGGGGCACCAGCTGGCTGGATGCCTTGATCAGGTCACTGTCACTGAGCTCGCGGCGCTCAGCGAAGGCCAGGTGCATGGCTTCAATCACAACCTGCTCGAGCTCGGCTCCGGAGTAGCCCTCGGTGCGTCCCACCACGCTGTCGAGAGGAAGCGACAGGCCAGGCCGCCGGCGCGAGATGTGCAAGGCAAGAATGCTTTTGCGCTCCTGCGGGGCGGGGAGATCGAGCAGGAAGATCTCGTCAAAACGCCCTTTGCGAAGGAGCTCAGCGGGAAGCCGGTCCACCGCATTGGCCGTCGCCACCACGAACACGGCGGACCGTTTCTCCGCCATCCAGGTGAGCACCGTGGCGAGGACCCGCTGGCTGGTGCCGCCATCACTCCGGGCATCCCCGCCGAAGCCCTTGTCGATTTCGTCGATCCAGAGCACGCAGGGCGCCATCGCCTCCGCCCGCTCGATCGTTTCGCGGGTTCGCGCCTCGCTGGCGCCCACCAGGCCGGCAAACAGACGGCCGACATCAAGGCGAAGCAGCGGCATCGACCAGCTGTGCGCCACCGCCCGGGCCGTCAGTGACTTGCCCGTTCCCTGGGGGCCCACGAGCAGGACACCGCGAGGCAGGGGCAGGCCAAAGCTGCGGGCTTCGTCGGAAAAGGCCTGATGCCGCTGCTCCAGCCACTGCTTCAGCAGATCCAGGCCTCCGATATCCGCTGGATCAGCGTCGGTGTGGCAAAACTCCAACACCTCACTGCGGGCCAGTGCGCGTCGCTTCTCTTCAAGAACATCGGCCAGGTCGTCCCGGCTCAGGGCACCGCGCTGGGCCAGGGCGCGCGCTGCGACATGCCGCACCCTGGCCTCGCTCAGGCCGCTGCAGGCATGGGTGAGCTCCTCCAGGACGTCGTTGTCCAGGGCTCTGCCGCTGGCCTGGGCGATCGACTGCAGCAGGCCTCGGATTTCCGTGTCTCGCGGGAGGGGGAGGTCCAGGAGCGTCAGGGATTCCTCCAGCTCAGCCGGTGGTGTCCAGGCCCCTGTGCAGAGGATCAGCGTGTGGGGGCGTTCGCGCAGCGTCGTGGTCAGATTCCGGAGCATCCGGGCGATGCCAGGGTCATCGCAGAACCGATGAAAATCCTTCAGCAGCAGCAGGGTTGGATTGCTCTGATCCAGCTCCTGCAGCCACTGGAGCACGGCCATCGGCTGACGGGCTCCGAGGGCGTCGTTGTTGAGCACACCTTCGAGACCCTTGATGAAGTCCCAGCTGGCCACGCGCCGCGTCCCCAGGCGTGCTGCAGCCTGCCCCAGCAGCGTCTGCACGCGCTCCTCCTCGGCACTGCGGATCCAGATCAGCGGTGTTCCCGCCCTGATCAGCAGATCGAGTTGATCACCCCACTGGTCAACCATCTCCGCGTTCGTTCTGCAGCTGGCGTAGAGCCTGCCAGCGTGGGTCAATCACTGGCGTGTCGCTCTCCACGGTCTCAACAGTCCGCAGTGGAGGACCTGGACAGGCGTCACCGCAGCGGTTCACGACCGACAGCTGAAGGCTGAGTTGTTCGAAGGCCCAGCGTTCCGGTTCGAAGACGCCACGGGGATCGAGGCTTTCAACCAGACCTTCCGGGTGGTCAGGAACGAGGCCGGCCTCCAGCATGGCCTCCAGTCCCTGGCCATCGCCCAGCCAGATGAGCTCATCGGTCTCAACCGCGATCTCCTGGTTGAAGTAACCGAGGCAGCGATCGCAGCAGAGGCTGACGATGGTCTGCAGGGAGCCCCGAACTTCGAGAACGTTGCCGCGGTGTTCGGCTTGGATCTCACCGCGCACCGGGGTGAGGGACGGGAGCTCCTCAAGCTTGCCTTCGATGCACCAGACCTTCGGAGCTCCAAGGGACTGGAGATCCCGCAGGGGCACGGGCTCCAGGCCGGCGATCACTTGTTGCCGCCCCGGGGCTCGAACGGCAGGCGTGAGCCGCCCTGTGCGTTGCCTGCGGCAGCTGACGCCACGCTCTGCTGTTTCAGCTGGTCGTTGAGGATGGACTGCAGATTGTCGGGAAGTGCTTCACGGGTCAGCAGGAAGGTCTGGCCTGCCTGGAAGATGTTCGCGATCACCATGTAGAGCAGGACCCCTGCCGGCAGAGGGAAGAACAGGAACATCCCTGTGATCATCACCGGCGTGATCTTGTTGGCTGTGGCCTGTTGAGGATTGGCAGGCATGCCCATCCCCGACAACAGCTGGGAGGCGAAGAGGCTGACGCCGAAGGCGCCCACCAGGATCGCGATGTCCCAGTTGATGGCTCCATCGGTGTAGAAGCCAACCTGGCCAAGGGCTTTGATGAACAGGAAGCCACTGCGTGCCGCCAGCCCGGGAAT
>JBGKDM010000214.1:0-18864 GCA_042954165.1 Synechococcus sp. | reverse complement strand
CGCCTCGGAATGGGCACGCAGCACCGGTACCCGCACACAGGTGGCACTGAAGCGAAGATCCGGCAATCCCATGATCTTGCGGGTCTCATTCACCATCTTCATCTCCTCCTCGCAGTAGCTGTTGGGCTGCAGGGGTGAGTTGTGGAGAAAGAGATTGAACGCCAGGGAGTGGGGCAGCACCGTGCTCTCCGGGACACCGCCATCAAGCACAACCCGGCTGAGATCACGGAGTTCATCCATGGCCCGGGCACCGGCGCCGCTGGCCGACTGATAGGTGCTCACCACCACACGGCGCAGGGGACGACGCTCCGCCAGGGGCGCCAGCGCGAGGGTGAGCAGGATCGTGGTGCAGTTGGGGTTGGCGATCACCCCCTGGTGGGCGAAGGCCGCATCGGGGTTGACCTCTGGCACCACCAGGGGCACGCCCGCCTCCATCCGGAACGCACTGGAGTTGTCCACCATCACGGCGCCGGCTGCCGTGATGGCGGCACGCCATTGCTTCGACACCGAGCCGCCTGCAGAGGCCAGCACCAGGTCCACACCCTCGAAGGCCTCAGCGCAGACCTCCTGGACCGTCAGGTCCTGCCCCTTCCAACGCTGAACCGTGCCGGCAGATCGGGCTGATGCCAGCAGACGGAGCTCCCCCACAGGGAAACGACGCTCCTCAAGCAGCTGGAGAAGCTCCTGGCCGACCGCCCCACTGGCACCAAGAACAGCGACCGTGAGTGGGCGGGAGGGCAGAGATCGGGGAACAGGTGATGTGGAGGAGGGCAATACGGTTGTCGCTACGACTGGGAAACGGTTTCAGACGTCTTCTGGCTGTTCAGGGGAGGCCACGAGGAAAGGCGTGTGACCATCCGGCAGAGCGTTGGCCCAACAATACGCGGCGGAGCTGGTGATGGCACTTGCATAAAGTGTTGGGCTGCCCGTACCAGTTCCGATGAGCGCCGCTTCGCTGAAGGTCAAAACCACTGCACGCCCCGGCAGCCGCCTGGCCGTCGAAGTGGAGGTACCTGCGGAGCGCTGCAAGGAGAGCTACGAGTCCGCCGTGTCCAGCCTGAGCCGGTCCATCAAGCTTCCCGGCTTCCGCAAGGGCAGGGTGCCCAGAGCGGTGCTGCTCCAGCAGATCGGCCCCCTTCGCATCAGGGCCACGGCCCTCGAATCGATGGTGGATGGGGTCTGGCGTGAAGCGATCGAACAGGAAAAGATCGAGGCCCTCGGCCAACCCGACCTCACCGACGGTTTCGACAAGCTCCTGGACGCTTTCGACCCCGGAAAAGTGCTCAAGGTCACCCTTGAGACCGATGTCGCCCCTGTCCCCAAGCTGAAGGCCACCAAGGGGCTCAAGGCGGAAGCCGAGTCCGTCAGCTACGACCCGGCCAAGGTTGACGAAATGATCGACCAGTCCCGTCGGCAGCTGGCGACCCTGGTGCCCGTGGAGAACCGGGCTGCTGCCAGCGGCGACGTCGCCGTGGTGGGCTTCAGCGGCACCTACAGCGATGACGGCACGGCCATCGAGGGTGGCAGCGCCGATTCGATGGATGTGGAGCTCGAGGATGGCCGCATGATCCCCGGGTTCGTCGAAGGCATCGTCGGCATGGCGATCGGCGACGAGAAAACCGTCGAATGTCAGTTCCCGGAGGACTACCCCAAGGAGGATGCACGCGGGCGCAAGGCCAGCTTCGTGATCAGCCTCAAGGACCTGAAATCCCGTGAGCTGCCGGAACTCGACGATGCTTTCGCCAAACAGGCCAGCGACAAGCAGACCATGGAGGAACTGCGCGCTGATCTGGAAACGCGCCTCAAGGAGGACGCGGAGCGTCGTCAGACCAGCAATCGCCACGACGCCCTGATCGCTGCCCTGGTGGAGCAGCTGGAGGTGGAACTTCCCGAAAGCCTGGTGCAGCAGGAAGTCCGCAACCTTGTGGAGCAGACCGCCGGTCAGTTCGCCCAGCAGGGCATGGATGTGAAATCCCTGTTCACCCCCGAGCTGGTCCGCAACCTGATGGAGTCCTCGCGGCCCGAAGCCGAGGAGCGCCTCCGCCGCAGTCTCGCCCTCTCAGCCCTGGCCGAGAGCGAGGGCCTCAAGGTTGAGGACGCCGACATCGACGCGAAGGTGAAGGAGGTCAAGAAGCAGCTCTCCGGTGAGCGCGACATCGATCCCCAGCGCCTGCGGGATGCCGTTGTCGATGATCTGCTGCGCGAGAAGCTCCTCGGCTGGCTGGAGGAGAACAGCACGGTGACCGAGAAAGCCGCGGACAGTGGCGACGCAAAGGCGGAGAAGAAGCCCGCAGCCAAGGCGAAACCGGCCGCGAAGAAGGCAGCCGATGGCAAGGCCAAAACGACGAAAGCCAAGGCCGCCAAAGCCGATGAGGACGCCAAGGACTGATCAGGCCCCATAGATTGCATTGACACAGTCCTGTTGCAATCGCCGCGTGATCGACGCCCGCAGCTACCACCCGATCCAGAACCGCTGGAGTGGCACCCGCCCCTCCGCGGTCATGCCCTCTGCGGCCCCCGGGGTACTCCCCACGGTGGTGGAGCAATCGGGACGGGGCGAACGCTCCTTCGACATCTACTCCCGTCTGCTGCGGGAGCGGATCATCTTTCTCGGCACCGGCATCGACGACCAGGTCGCCGATGCCCTGGTGGCTCAGCTTCTCTTCCTTGAAGCCGAAGATCCTGAAAAGGACATCCAGATCTATGTCAACTCGCCAGGGGGATCGGTCACCGCTGGCCTGGCGATCTACGACACCATGCAGCAGGTGGCACCCGACATCGTCACCATCTGCTACGGCCTGGCGGCGTCCATGGGAGCGTTTCTGCTGTCAGGCGGCACCAAAGGCAAACGCCTGGCGCTGCCGAATGCACGGATCATGATCCACCAGCCCCTCGGTGGCGCCCAGGGCCAGGCGGTGGATATTGAAATCCAGGCTCAGGAGATTCTTTTCCTGAAGGAAACGCTGAACGGACTGATGGCGGATCACACGGGCCAGCCCCTGGAGAAAATTGCCGAAGATACCGACCGCGACTACTTCCTTTCCCCGGCAGAAGCGGTTGAATACGGATTGATTGATCGGGTGGTGGATAGCCCGGCAGACGGAGGAATCGTTACGGAAGGCTGACATCACCGTCTTCCAGCACGATCCTTGAAGTCGGGCCGTCCCTTCCCATGAGGTCCGTGTCCGCCTGTTTGCAGTGTCAAGCGCCCGATGGCCAAATTTGATGCCCATCTCAAGTGCTCCTTCTGCGGCAAGTCCCAGGAGCAGGTGCGCAAGCTGATTGCCGGTCCCGGCGTCTACATCTGCGACGAATGCATCGATCTCTGCAACGAGATCCTCGATGAAGAGCTGATCGACGCCCAGGGGAATCCGCGTCATGGCGGCGATGCGGCGCGCAAACAGGCAACCCAGGGCGCACGCAAGAGCAGCAAGCCAGCCCCCACCCTGGCCACCATTCCCAAGCCCCAGGAGATCAAGGCCTTCCTCGACCATCAGGTGGTGGGCCAGGACGCCGCCAAGAAGGTGCTGTCGGTGGCGGTCTACAACCACTACAAGCGTCTGGCCTGGCAGGGTGACGGCAAGGGTGAAACGGAAGAAACGGCCACCCGGCTGCACAAGAGCAACATCCTGCTGATCGGACCAACGGGTTGCGGCAAGACCCTGCTGGCCCAGACCCTGGCAGAAATGCTGGACGTGCCGTTTGCCGTCGCCGATGCCACCACGCTCACTGAAGCGGGCTACGTCGGCGAGGACGTGGAGAACATCCTGCTGCGCCTGCTGCAGAAATCCGACATGGATGTGGAGCAGGCCCAGCGCGGCATCATCTACATCGACGAGATCGACAAGATCGCCAGAAAAAGCGAAAACCCCTCGATCACCCGCGACGTGTCAGGGGAAGGGGTGCAGCAGGCGCTGCTGAAGATGCTGGAAGGCACCGTGGCCAACGTTCCACCCCAGGGCGGCCGGAAGCACCCCTACCAGGACTGCATTCAGATCGACACCAGTCAGATCCTGTTCATCTGTGGCGGTGCCTTCGTCGGCCTTGACGACGTCGTGCAGAAACGGATGGGACGCAATGCCATCGGGTTTGTGCCCAGCAGCGACGGCCGCGGTCGCAATCGGGCCAGCCGGGATCTTCAGGCCGCTCAGGTGCTGCGTCATCTGGAGCCCGATGACCTGGTCCGCTATGGCCTGATCCCGGAATTCATCGGCAGGATGCCGGTGAGCGCCGTGCTGGATCCGCTGGATGAGACGGCCCTCAAATCGATTCTCACCGAACCGCGCGACGCCCTGGTGAAGCAGTTCCGAACCCTGCTGAGCATGGACAACGTTCAGCTGGATTTTGACGCGGAGGCCGTTGAAGCGATCGCCACCGAAGCCCATCGGCGCAAGACCGGTGCCCGCGCGCTCCGGGGCATCGTTGAGGAACTGATGCTCGATCTGATGTATGACCTGCCGTCACGCAAGAGTGTGAAAACCTTCACGGTGACCCGGGCCATGGTGGAGGAGCACACCGGCGGCAAGGTGCTGCCCCTGCCGGGCAGCGATCGTCAGCAGGAAACCGCCTGAGGCCATGGCGGCTGCCGATCATCTCCAGGTGCCTCGGCAGCACGGTTTGTTTCTGCATCACGGGATTGATCTGGGCGATGGGACCGTGGCCCACTACCTGGAGGGCCGCGAAATCCTGCGCAGTTCCCTGCTGGACTTCAGCCAGGGCCAGCCCCTGACTGTGGTGCCCTATGCGGATTGCTCACCGACCGGCGTGAGCCTGAGGCGGGCGATGAGCCGCATCGGCGAACAGAACTACAACCTGCTGTTCAACAACTGTGAGCACTTCGCCACCTGGTGCAAAACCGGACGTCACCGCAGCGAACAGGTGAATGCCGTGCTGGAGAAAGCACGGCAGTGGACTGGTCTGGTGCCGAATGCGCTGATCGGAGGACTTGAAGCCCTCGTTGCACGAGGGCTCCTGGATGACGACGCCAGACAGATGGCCCGGGCGGGAGTCTCGAAGCTCGAACAGCTGCGCCTGACCCTGCTCAGGAAACTGGAGTCCTTGCTGCGGCAGGCCGGCGATGGCAGTGATCGCCGGCTTCTGCTCAGTGGCCAGAGCCTGGCGGATGAGCTGGCAGCGGTGGAGGAGCTCAAGCAGAGGATCGATGCTCTGCTGGAACAACGCCGATCCCTGCCTGAATCCGGACGGCCTGAGTAGTCTCGCGGCACGACCCGCAGCGCATGAGCCAGGCCTACCAGCCGCTTCACCACAAATACAGGCCCCAGCGGTTCGATCAGCTGGTCGGTCAGAGCGCGATTGCGGCCACCCTGGGCCATGCGCTGCGCAGCAACAGAATCGCGCCGGCCTATCTGTTCAGTGGGCCTCGGGGAACCGGGAAAACCTCGAGCGCGCGCATCCTGGCGCGTTCACTCAATTGCCTCAGCAGTGAAGGGCCGACGCCCGAGCCCTGCGGCAGCTGCGAACTCTGCACAACGATCGCAGCGGGCACGGCGCTGGATGTGATCGAAATCGATGCCGCATCAAACACCGGTGTCGACAACATCCGCGACCTGATCGAGCGGTCACGCTTCGCCCCGGTCCAGGCCCGCTGGAAGGTGTATGTGGTGGATGAATGCCACATGCTCTCCACCGCAGCGTTCAACGCACTGCTCAAAACCCTTGAGGAACCCCCTCCGCGGGTGGTGTTCGTCCTGGCGACGACGGACCCCCAGCGGGTGCTCCCCACGATCCTGAGCCGCTGTCAGCGGTTCGACTTCCGCCGCATCCCCCTCGATGCGCTCGAGCAGCATCTCAGCTGGATCGCCGAGCAGGAAGCAATCCCGATCACACCCGAAGCGCTCCATGTGGTGGCCCAGCGGGCCCAGGGAGGCTTGCGCGATGCGGAGAGCCTGCTCGACCAGCTCAGCCTGCTGCCGGCACCGATCGAAGCGGATGCCGTCTGGGAGCTGCTCGGTGCGGTCCCGGAACAGGATCTGATCACCCTGGCTGAGGCGCTGGCCGGCGGAGACCCGCTTCAACTTGTGGAGGCCAGCCGCAGCCTGCTGGACCGTGGCCGGGATCCAGGAGCCGTGCTTCAGGGCCTGGCCGGAATCCTGCGCGATCTGGTGTTGATGGCCGCGGCTCCGGACAGGCCCGAACTCACGGGTGTGTCACCGCAGCACCGCGCCCAGCTCCCGGAGCTGGCGCAACGGATCGGACGCGCCCGACTGCTGCAATGGCAGGCGCAGCTGAGGGGCGCAGAACAGCAGCTGCGCCTGAGCGTGCAGCCACGACTCTGGCTGGAGGTGCTGCTGATGGGTCTGCTGGCCGAGAGCCACCCCCTTCCAGTCACGGCGCCGCCCCCCCCAGCGGCCCCGGTCGTACAGCAAACCCCAACACCCCCGCCGCCACCAGCACTGACGCCGGCAGCGCCCACCCCCCCTGCTGCCCAGCCGGCGCCCGCCACCACCGCGGTCTCGTTACCGCCGACCGCGACGCCCCAGGCGACACCAGCGGCGGCCGATCCTGATCCCACCCCTGAAACAGCCTCGTCGTCCCCAGCCGAACCACCGGCAGCTCCGGCAGCGAACACAAGCCTGCCTGAGCTTTGGCAGCAGATTCTCGGCAGCCTGGAACTCCCCTCCACCCGGATGCTGCTGTCACAGCAGGCGCAGCTGGTGCGGATGGATGGCCACCGGGCCGTGGTGCAGGTGGCAGGCAACTGGATGGGCATGGTTCAGAGCCGTTCCAGCCTGCTGGAACAGGCGATTGCCCGCGCCTGCGGCGGCAGTCGCCAGCTGGTTCTCGAAAGCCACGACGGTGCCATCACACCAACGAATGCCGCAGCCCCGGCTGTCACACCAACCGCGGCAACACCCATCAGCCCCACCCTGCCCTCACCCGCTCCGGTACCCGCAGCAACCGCGGCGCCAGCGCCGGCATCAGGGTCACCGGCCGTTGCCAAGAGTCCGGCCCTGAATCCCAAGGCCGCGGCAGAGCCGCACCAACAGACACAGCCCTCTCCTACCCCCTCAACCAGCGGCAGCCCCGTCTTGCCGCAGACAGGGCAGGAACCATCAACACCCGTTTCCCCGCGACCCATGACCTCGCCGATGGACGACAAGGTGAAACGGTTCGCAGACTTCTTCAACGGTCAGGTGGTCGACGCCGACCTCGAGTCCTGAACGGGGACTAGGCGGTGAGTTCGCCGCGATGGCTGGTTTTCGCCCAGACCAGCCGTTTGGGCAACAACGCCATCTTGAGCGTCACCCAGGGGATCACCACAAACCAGTGTCCGAGGTAGACGATGCCCATCAGGAGATTGACGGGTCCCGGTCGCGGCAGATCAGGCCCCTCGCTGAGGCGACGACATCCTCGCCAGTAGGCAAGGGCGGAAACGGCAAACGCGACGATCGACAGAGGCCAGTACACCGGTGTCGTCCGCATCACCACGCTGGTGACGAGATCCGCGAACGAGAGCAGTGGGAGGGCGTACTGGAGCAGGAAAAAGCAGGCAAGATCACAGCGCTGCGAAATGGTGAGGGACCCCGAGACCAGCCGCGGCCAGTAATCGAAGAAGCGCTGCAGGCCCCCCTCGGCCCAGCGCTGCCGCTGCTTCCAGAGGGCAGGAAGCGATTCCACGGCTTCTTCCTGCACCGGGGGATCCCACAACAGCCCAACGGGGGCGCCGTCGGTGAGCAGTCTGAAGCTGAGATCGAGGTCATCGGTGACGGTGTCCTCGTTGAAGCCACCGCAGGCCTGCAGGCGACGGCGCTGCAGAAGCTGACCGTTGCCACGCAACTCCATCACACCGGCGCTGCAGAGCCGTCCCTGCTGCAGAAGGGCATCGAAAGCCATCTCCATCGCCTGCACCCTGGTCAGCCAGCTCTCCGTGGCGTTGGTCACCGCCTTGCGCAGCTGAACAGCAGCCCAGCGTCCACGAATCGCGAAGGGGAGCAGGCGCTCCAGCACGTCGCTCTGGAGCTGGGCATCCGCATCAAGCACCAGCATCCAGTCGCCCGTGAGCTGCTGGAGCACGGTGTTGAGCGCACCGGATTTGCCACCGCCTGCTCCGCGTTTGCGATGAATCACCTGAAGCTGCGGGTGCTGCTGCTTGAGTTCATCGAGCAGGACGCCGGTGCGGTCCTCGCTGCCGTCATCCACAACCCAGAGCGCCAGACGTTCCCGGGGATAACGCAGGGAGGTGAGTCGCTCCACGAGCCGCCCCACCACAGCCTCTTCATCGCGGGCGGCCACAACCACGTCAACAGCAGGGAGCTCGATCGGGCCCTCGGCCGGCAAGGGCTCCTGCCCCGGCGCCGCCTTCTGATCACGGCTGCGCAGCACGGCGCGCAGGCCATAACCGCCAAGCAGCAGGGCCAGGGTCACCGCCGGAAGAAGGCTCCTCAGGGGATCGAGCCAGTGCGGTGCCGCACCGGCCCATCCACAGGCAACAAGGAACAGCGCTGACTTGCCGCGTCGGTGATCTCCCGTCACTGCGGCTTGTGCCATCGACCGTCCTGGAATGCCGAGACTCTAAAGGGCCTCGTCGGATGCAGGCACCGGCGCAAGAACGGTGCCCGGATAGTAGTGCTGCAGGATTTGCTCCGCAGTCCATCCCCGCCGGGCCAGATCGATCGCCCCAGCCTGGGAGAGTCCCGCGCCGTGGCCGAAGCCACCACCCTCGAATCGCCACTGTCCCGGCCCCTGCGAGGACAGCGTGAACAGGGTGCTTGGTAACCGCCGCAAGCGGCGGCGGATGGCATCCAGGCGCAGGGTGATGGAGGCGTCAGGACCATCACCGAGAACACGAAGGCCGAGGACACGGCCACTCGGACCACGTGCCAGCACCTCAACACCCCGGATCGCTCCCAGGCCGGGCTCGGCCAGGGCCTTCTCCAGCTGCCCGGCGGAGTAGGTCCGCTGCCAGCGGAACAACGGATGGCCTGCGCCGTAGACGCCGGATGTCTCCTGAAGCAGGTCGTTCACGGCCGCCGAATTCAGCGGCAGAGGCCATCGGCTCAGCCAACGCGCATCACCATCCGGACGGGAGCGCAGATAGGCGGCCGGAGCCATCGCCCAGGCCTCAGGCGCGGAGGCCATCACCCCACCGTTCGACGCGTGATAGACAGCACTGATCGGCTTCCCCTGCCACAGCAGCACCTGCCCCTCGGTGGCCTTGATCGCCTGACGGACGGACGGACCGGCATGGCGCGGATCGCTGTACACCTGGCACTGGGTGTCGCTGCAGAGGTGGTAGCCGTCAAGCCGGAAGCGATGGCTGTTCGCCAGAGCCCAGGTGCGTGCGAGCACAGCCTGGGCTTCCAGAGCCGCTGGCGGTGACCCGGCACCGATCTCGTGGGGCACAACCCCCTCGAGATAGCGCTCGAGGGGTACCTGCTCCAGCAGGGTCCAGGTTCCGTAGGCATCCGGCTGAAGACGGAAGGGACCGCGCATGACCCCCCCCTGCCAGCGCAGCCCATCCGGAGCATCGAGCAGCAGGGGCCCCGTCTCCAGACGATCGCCCGCCGGTGTCTGGACCGAGGGGGTCACCACCGTGGTGATGGTCTGCGTCGTGGTGCGGAGACTGACGTCGGGCAATGGCGGTGCATCGGCCGGAAGCCACACCTCCCAGGCATCGGGATGGGCCACCTGCGCCCTCGCACCTTTGGCACGCCAACGCTGCGCCACCCGCTCAGCCGACTCAAAGCTGGCGAAAGGCCCCGCCACAAGACGGGAGATGGTCAACGGTGCCGGCAGGGGGGTCCGCCTCCAGCGGATCAGCAGCGTGGTGGCACGGACCAGCTCCGCCGGGCCATCGCTGTCCCCGGCCTTGCTGAGTCGCAGAGGGGCAGGGCCTGCGCTGGTCAGTTGCAGGGGTACCGGCGATGCATCGGACTCCGGGCTCCGACCGAGATGGTCCGCAAGGGCCACCCAGAGAGCCTGGGCGGAAGGCGCCGGGGGCGGCGCCACGCCGCGATGCGTCGGAATCACCGGTCTCGGCTGCACCAATGGCGGTGGCACATCCTTCGCGCGGCAACCGAGCGTGAGCAGGCTGAGCACCATCAGAGAACGAATGACGCAGCTCCGTTGCACTCCGCTCGGCGTCCGGATCATTGGCTGGGGGAAGGGTGAGGGCGTATTGTTGTCGTTTGTGCCACGAGCCGCCAGACAAATGCCCAAGCTCAAGACCCGCAAAGCAGCCGCCAAGCGGTTCAAAGCAACCGGCACTGGCAAGTTCATGCGTCGCCGCGCCTTCCGCAATCACCTGCTCGATCACAAGAGCCCCAAGCTGAAGCGTCACCTGGGCACCAAGGCAGTCGTGGACCGCACCGATGAGGAGCGTGTGGCCCTGATGATGCCTTACGCCTGATCGAGCCTGAGCTCGCTCATCACGAACTGTCTGTCCACCCTTTTTCCTTCCTACTGAGTCATGGCACGCGTCAAGAGGGGCAATGTCGCCCGCAAGCGCCGCAACAAGATCCTGCGCCTTGCCCGTGGTTTCCGTGGCAGCAACGGCACCCTCTTCCGCACCGCCAACCAGCGGGTGATGAAGGCCCTCTGCAATGCCTATCGGGACCGTCGTCGTCGCAAGCGGGACTTCCGTCGTCTCTGGATTGCACGCATCAATGCGGCCGCTCGCCTCAACGGCATGAGCTACAGCCGTCTGATCGGTGGACTCAAGAAGGCTGATATTCGTCTCAATCGCAAGATGCTTGCCCAGCTGGCGGTTGCAGATCCAGGTAGCTTCTCCAACGTTGTGACGACAGCCAAGGGTTGAACCGAGGCTGACCAGGAGAACATCCCGTGACCAATGGTCTCCTCCCTCAGACTTATCTGCTGGGACTGATCGGATTGCTGGCGATCGTGGCCGTCGTGGCCGGTCGCCAGCTTTTGCGTGTCCGCAAGGACGAACTGAACCTGATCAAGCTCGAACAGACTGGTGCCGCCACGTCGAAGGACGCCGGACAGCTCTACGAACTGGCATCCGTTCAACTGCGCAAGCGCCTCTATCCCCAGGCGACGGCCAACCTGAAGCAGGCCCTCAAGCGTCTTTCGGGTGAGCCCGATGAAGCAAGAGCATTGGTCGAAAACGCACTCGGGTTTGCCCTGGCGGCTCAGAAGGATTTCGACGGGGCGGTGAAGCACTACAAAGCCGCCATCAACGCGAAGGCGGATTACCCCGTTGCTCTCAACAATCTCGCTTTCGCCCGAGAACGACTTCTGCAACCGGATCAGGCCGCCGACCTCTATCGCAAGGTGTTGACGCTGGAACCGTCCAACGGCACAGCCATCAAGCGACTCAAACGGGTTGAGCGTCAACTGCGCTCAACCCCGGAGGCCGCTTCACCAAAGTCCGCGAACAGGAACGGCTTCTAACACGTCGATTTCTTCGACACAGGGAACAGGCTGGAGCTGGAGTCGGCCGCCTGCATGGGTCAGCCTCGGCGCCTGCCAGCCCGACAGACTGAAGCCCTGATTGCCGAGAAAATCACCGCCGAATTCCAGATCGGACGATTCAATCGAGTTGAGGATCAGCAGGCTGAGCTGATCCGACTTGGCATTGAGGTTGCCCTGAACGGACGTGTTCAGACCGCCAACATCCATGGCGCCGCGCACGTCAACCATCTGACCGTAGGCGCGAACATCGGACAGGCTCAGCAACACAAGCTGCTCCGTGCCGTCAGGGAAGCCCCGATAGGTGCCGCACCACTCGCGCGGCAGTGTGGCCGCCAGATCGGCCGCCCGTGCCACAGGGTCGAAACGCTCCACACTGCCCTCGAGCATCAATGGCGTCGCCAGGCGTGAAGAATCCAGGGGTAGCTGGCTTTCGAGCGGCGCGACGGTTTCAACCGGAAGATCCACAACAGGTGGAACAGGCATGGTCCAAACAGGATGATGGGCTCAAGGTAGGTCCATTCCCCCAGACCTGTTCATTCCAAGACCCGTTCACACACCACTTCCTGCTTCGTCAGCATGTCCAAGGTTCCGACCTCGCTCCCAGAACGCCGCATGTCTGATTCAGATCCTCTGCTGATCGGCGGTCGGCAGTTCAACAGCCGTCTGTTCACCGGCACGGGCAAATATCCGACCCTGCGTGCGATGCAACAGAGCCTTGAAAGGTCCTGCTGCGAGATGGTCACCGTTGCGGTCAGGCGTGTGCAGACCGCGGCAACCGGTCATGAAGGTCTGATGGAGGCCATCGACTGGTCCCGGATCTGGATGCTCCCCAACACCGCTGGCTGTGCAACAGCTGACGAGGCGGTGAGGGTTGCCCGCCTGGGGAGGGAGCTGGCCAAACTGGCGGGTCAGGAAGACAACACCTTCGTCAAGCTCGAGGTGATTCCCGACAGCCGTCACCTGCTGCCGGACCCCATCGACACCCTGAAGGCGGCCGAACAGCTTGTCGGTGAGGGCTTCACCGTTCTTCCCTACATCAATGCGGATCCTCTGCTGGCCAAGCGCCTCGAAGAGGTGGGCTGTGCGACTGTGATGCCCCTGGGCTCACCGATCGGATCAGGCCAGGGTCTGCGCAACGCCGCCAACATTGAGCTGATCATCGAGAACGCCAGCGTGCCTGTGGTCGTGGATGCCGGAATCGGTGTGCCCAGCGAAGCGGCCCAGGCCCTGGAAATGGGTGCTGCCGCTGTACTGGTCAACAGCGCCATTGCCCTCGCCGGTGATCCACCGGCCATGGCGGACGCCATGGCACTGGCCGTTCAGGCCGGCCGCACAGCACATCTGGCAGGTCGCCTGCCACAACGCCAGAGTGCCTCCCCGAGCTCGCCAACCACCGGTGTCGTCAGCAGCTGAGACGGAGAACGACATCCGAAAGCCATGAAGGAGCATGGCGAATTTGATTCAGGCCGCCTGAATTCCCATAAGGTCCCCGCCAGAGACCTTGAACCGATGCAAGTCACCGAAGAGGACGGTGGACGCCTGAATGCGTTTGCCAAAGAACCTCGCATGGAGGTGATGGACGCGCAATCCAGCCGCAGCAACAGCTCTCGGCTGTTCATCGTGGGAGGCGGCGTGCTGGTCGTCGCGTTGATGGCCCTGACGATGATGATCAGCTGAAAACCCTGTAGTAGCTTGCCTCAGATCAGCGTTCGGCACGCTTCGACAGGAGTTTGAGGTGAAGGTTCTCGTTCTCGGCGGTGACGGCTTCTGTGGCTGGCCCTGTGCAGTGAATCTGGCGGATGAGGGTCACGACGTCGTGATCATCGACAACCTCAGTCGCCGCAAGATCGACATCGACCTTGAGGTGGAGTCCCTCACTCCGATCACCACGATCGGCGAGCGCCTGAAGGCCTGGGAGGAGATCGGTGGCAAGCCCATGCGCTTTGTGCACATGGACATCGCCCATGAATATCAGCGTCTGCTCGATCTCCTGATCGCGGAACAGCCCGATTCCGTCGTCCACTTCGCTGAACAGCGCGCCGCTCCCTATTCGATGAAGAGCAGCGCCACCAAGCGCTACACCGTCGACAACAACGTCAACGGCACCCACAATCTTCTGGCAGCCATTGTTGAAAGCGGCCTGAACATCCATGTGGTGCACCTCGGCACCATGGGCGTGTACGGCTATGGCTCCCACCGGGGAGCGACGATCCCCGAGGGCTATCTGAAAGTTGAGGTTCCCCAGCCCGACGGAACCCGCTTCGAGGAGGAGATTCTCCACCCCGCGAGCCCCGGCAGTGTCTATCACATGACCAAGACGCTGGATCAGCTGCTTTTCCTCTACTACAACAAGAACGATCAGGTCCGGATCACCGACCTCCACCAGGGCATTGTCTGGGGCACGAACACCGAGGCGACCGATCGCGATCCACGCCTGACCAACCGCTTTGACTACGACGGCGATTACGGAACCGTGCTCAACCGCTTTCTGATGCAGGCAGCGATCGGATATCCCCTGACCGTGCATGGCACCGGCGGCCAGACCCGCGCCTTCATCCACATCCGCGACTCGGTGAAGTGCGTCCAACTCGCCCTTGAAAATCCCCCCGAGCGCGGCGAGCGGGTCAAGATCTTCAACCAGATGACCGAAAGCCATCAGGTCGGTGAACTCGCCAAGAAAGTGGCAGCTCTGACTGGGGCCCAGGTGAACAACCTTCCCAACCCGAGGAATGAAGCGGTGGAAAACGATCTGATCGTCGACAACCGTTGCTTCATTGAGCTGGGTCTCAATCCCACCACCCTTGATGACGGCCTGCTGAAGGAAGTGGTGGAGATCGCCACCCGTTACGCCGACCGCTGCGACCGCAACCGCATCCTCTGCACCTCGGCCTGGACCAAGACCCAGGCCGAGGCCATCGGCACAGCGTCCTGAACCGCATCCACCTGTTGCCGACTCCGTGAAGATCGCCTTTTTCACCGAAACCTTTCTTCCCAAGGTTGACGGCATCGTCACCCGCCTCACCAAAACGGTGAAGCACCTTGTGGATGCAGGGGATGAGGTGGTCGTGTTCTGCCCGGAAGGCTGCCCCGACTCCTATCTGGGGGCCCGACTCATTGGGGTGCCGGCCATGCCGCTGCCGCTGTATCCGGAGCTGAAACTGGCCCTGCCGAGACCGGCTGTCTCAGAAGCGATCGATGCGTTCCAGCCGGACCTCATCCATGTGGTCAACCCCGCTGTGCTGGGGCTGGGGGGCATCTGGCTGGCCAAAACCAAGGGGATCCCCCTTGTGGCGAGTTACCACACCCATCTCCCCAAGTATCTCGAGCACTACGGCATGGGCATGCTGGAGCCCCTCCTCTGGGAATTGCTCAAAGCTGCCCACAACCAGGCGGTGCTCAATCTCTGCACCTCCACGGCCATGGTTCGGGAGCTCAGTGACAAGGGCATCCAGCACACCGATCTCTGGCAACGGGGGGTCGACACCGAGCTGTTCCAACCTGCACTCCGCGACGACGCCATGCGCCGGCGACTGCTCGGGAAGCATGACGACCGCGGTTCGCTTCTGCTCTATGTCGGACGTCTGTCCGCCGAAAAACAGATCGAACGGATCCGACCCGTCCTGGAAGCGCTGCCCGAGACACGCCTGGCCCTTGTGGGGGACGGACCCCATCGTCAGCAACTGGAAACGTTCTTCGCAGGCACCGCCACGACCTTTGTCGGCTATCTGGCTGGAACCGAGCTGGCCAGCGCCTACGCCAGCGGCGATGCATTCCTGTTCCCATCCAGCACCGAAACCCTCGGTCTAGTGCTCCTCGAAGCCATGGCCGCGGGCTGCCCCGTGGTCGGAGCGAACAGGGGCGGGATCCCCGACATCATCAGCGACGGGGTCAACGGCTGCCTCTATGAACCCGACGGTGACGATGGTGGCGCGGCAAGCCTGATCGCCGCCACGCGGCGACTGCTGGGGGACCCTGTGGAACGTCAGGCCCTGCGGACGGCCGCCCGTACGGAGGCGGAGCGTTGGGGCTGGGCAGGTGCAACCGAACAGCTTCGGGGCTACTACCGCCAGGTCCTGAACCAGGACCTCACTGCCGCTGCCTGAGGCAGAGGGTCAACCGCGCCCACGTTTGCGGTTCCACACCGCCATCACCGTCTTGGCCATCGGCAACGCGTGAACCGAACCGCCCCCAGGGGTGTTTTCTGCAAATGCCACGATCACGATCTCACCGTCCGGATAAGGCGCATAGGTCGCAAACCAGGCATGGTCAGGCCCACCGCTGCTGTCTTCCGCCGTGCCCGTCTTCCCTCCAGCGGGAGGAATTCCCGGGCCATTCAGGCCGTAACCGGTGCCATCCGACACGACTTTGCGCAGCCCCTCGCGAATCGTGGTCAGGGTGGATGCCTTCATCTCGACCCGAGTACGGCGCTCAGGAGCCAGCCAGTCGAGACCCTGATCCGCAAGGTGAGGCGTGACCAACCAGCCTCCGTTGGCAAACACGCTGTAGGCCCGAGCCAGTTGCAGAGGGGTGATCTGCACCACCGACTGACCGATCGAGGCACTCGCCATATCCTCTGGAATCCACGGCGTGGTCCCGGGTTCGCTCCAACCTCGGCCCGCAGCAGCCCAGTCCTCATCACCAACCAGACCGACACTTTCCTCCCAGCCGATCTCGATCCCGCTCTTGCCACCGAAGCCGAGAGCTGTCGCAGCCTTCTTCAAGGCGCGGGATCCGGAACCGACACCCACCTGGTAGAAAAATGTGTTGCTGGAGAAGCGCAGGGCATCGGCATAGCCGATCGTCCCGAAGCCCGCGCCATTGTGATCAGGGAAGCAATGGCCGCCGTAGGTGATGCAGGCCGTGGTCTTCAACTTCACATCCGGCGGGAAGTGACCGGATTCCATGCCCGCCATGGCCGTAACAGCTTTCCAGGTGCTTCCAGGGTCGTAGGCATTGAGGGCACGGCTGTACAGAGGCTTGCGCGGATTGGCGAAGAGCTGGTCGTACTCCTTCTGGGTGGTGACGAGCTTGGAGAAGAAATTGGGGTCGTAGTTGGGCTTGCTGGCCAACGCCAGAATCGCTCCGGTGCGCGGATCCATGGCCACGATGGCGCCACCCCTCTTGTCCGCGAGCGCACTCTCCGCCGCGCTCTGCAGATCGAGATCCAGGGTGAGGGTGAGGTCTTTGCCTGCCACTGACGGACGATCACCCAGATTGCGCTGCACCTCGCCCATCGCATTCACCTCGAGCATCTGACCGCCCCATTGACCGCGGAGATGGGCTTCGTAGGCCGCTTCAACGCCGGTCCGGCCGATTCGATCCCGGATCTTGTATCCCTTCTCCGCGAGGATTTTGTACTCGTTTTCCGTGATCGACTGGGAGTAACCGAGGGCATGGGCCGCCAGCGTGCCATGGGGATAGAAGCGCAGGATGTCGACATCGACCTGCGCCCCCTTCAGGGCCTGTGCCTGCTCCTTGAAGCGCAGGACCTGATCAGGCTTGAGATCCATGGCCAGGGTGATTCGATAGCCGTCGCGATCAATGCCGCGGCTGCGGCGCCGATCCAGCTGAGACGGACTGAGGCTGAGCAGGCTGGCCAGGCGATCCCGCAGTGGCGGCCATGCCGCAGCATCGACAAGCCGGGGCTCGAGATAGAGGGAGTACGTGAGCTTGCTGGACGCCAGCACCCGTCCTTCACGATCCAGCAGACGTCCCCGAATCGGAGACCGAGGCACCAGGCGGATGCGGTTCTCGTCAGCAAGCTGGCGGTAGTGCTTGCCGTTGAACACCTGCAGCCAGGTGAGGCGAGCCAACATGGCGCCGCTGAGGATAAGAACGACCGCGAACAGCACCAGCGGCTGCTGGCGAAGGCCGCTGTGGCGGTAGCCCTCACGAACGGTCAAGTTGGTTCGAGCCATGGATCCGGCAATGCGCGCTCAGGGAGTCAGATGCTGCTGAAGCTGATCCAACCTGCGTTCAATTCTGGCGAGCACACGGGGAAGGGACTCCTGTTCGTCCGTCCATGGGGTCGGTGCTGACGCGCTCTCGGACTGTTGCGACCCCATCGGGCCTGGTGTCGGATCCACATCCACCGCCACCTGGATCACTGGATTGCCCAACCCAGGGCTGACCTGATCAAGACGTTCACGCACCGCCTCAGCGGAGGATGCACCTTCCGCACGCAGATCACCTAGTGGGTCCGCGGATCCCGTGAACGGCTCCACGACGCTGGCAGGCCCTCCCTGACGAATCCGCTCCACCATGGCCAGACCAACAGGCAACACCTCCTGCATCAGCGTGAGCCGGAATGAGTCGAACGGACGGGAATCGGCCATCACGGACTGGTTCAGCGCAGTCCAGTCTGCTCCGAAGGAAGCACAAGTGTGGGACAGGCTGCCTGACGGGCGCCCAACGACCAGCCGGCCACAGCACTGAGAACAATCAGAGCGAGGATGGGAACAATGGCCTGATGGGTGGTGTCCTGTGCCAGCCATTCGTGCCAACCCCGCAGGAAGCGGTCACGGGCAAAGCGGCGGCGCTCCCGATTCTCCTTCTGAAAACGGCGCTTGAAGGACTTCTCCACCCAGCGCTCGAAGGAGCGCTTTTTGGTGATGGCCATCTTGCGCTCCACCTCCAGCAACTGCCCTGACGTCAGCTCCGGATGGAAGGTGCTGATCAGCTCAAGGCTCTTGAGGAACATCTCAACGGCCCCGTCCTTGATCTGACGCGCGTCTTCGTCTAGGAGATCCCACTCCAATTCCGGATAAAAACGCCCTCGGTTCTGAAGGATCTGCTCCTCCGTCAGCTGACCAGGCTCCCGCAGCCAGCGGTCGGTGTTGCTGTCAAACCGACGCCAATACAGGAAAGGGTTGATGTATACGATTCTGCCCGCAAGCTGAATGCTGTCTTGCTGCAGGCGGCGCTGCAGCTGCTGGTTCTGCTCCTGGGCAGCGGTCACAGGGAATTTGGCTGGAGGGCTCAGGGTATCGACCCGAAAGGAAGACCACCAGCCCTATCAACGGTCATTTCAACAGGACGGATAAGACTCAGGGCGATAAAGAGAGCGCGCGCGAAGATCTACGCACCCAATGAACCAAGGGAAATCACCATTCAAATCAATAGGCACGACATTTTTCCGGACGGAAAATAACTCCCAAACGAATTAATCAACTTATTTCAATGGCCCAACCATTGCAAATCCAAGCTTGGCACCTAACCAGCCCTGAAACGCACAAAAATGCTTAATGCAAATCATCGGAATACAGGATGATTCAATAAAAAACAATGAGTTTCGTCTCAAACTTACAAACCTCGAAGAAACCCCTATTATTGGCTTTGTTTCTTGATTGGGTGTGAGCAGGGCCAAGAATGAGTTGCCAGATGATTCTGACAGGGAAGTCGGAGGGTCAGCACCATCCAAACAAAGAGCCAACGATCGCAATAGAGAACAACTCGCCCTTTCGCTAG
>JBGKDM010000213.1:0-5719 GCA_042954165.1 Synechococcus sp. | reverse complement strand
AAGTCCGGACCGTTGGAGTTAGGGATTGGATTGTCATGGCACTCACCATCAGATTATTCCCGCCTGCAGCTTTAATTCGCGCCTTCCCGAGTGCCACGTGAGGCATAGTCGCCTGAGCGCATCACGCCGCAGTGCCATCGCCGACACCGTCATCCGCTCCGATGGAGCTTCATCCGTTGGTGGATGCCATGGCTGCCAGGATCCGGACAGCGCGCGAGCAGCTGCCTGATCTGTGTTCGCTGCAGGTTGACCCCGCACTCGAGGCCATCACCTCAACTCTCGACGGCCAGGCACTGTTCATCAGGAACGAGCTGCATCAGTGCCGTGGACTGCGCAAGCTTCACCTGGAAACCGCTCGTCTCGGCCTCGGCCTCCAGATTCTTCATTGCGTCTTCTTCCCGGATCCTCGGTTTGATCTCCCTGTGTTCGGTGCCGACGTCGTCGCCAGTCCTGCCGGGATTTCCGCCGCGATTGTCGATCTTTCCCCGGTAGGGGACGATCTGCCTGACGTGATCAAGATGGCTCTGGATCCCATCGAGCTACCCCCTTTCGAACAGGTCAGGGACCTTCCGGCCTGGGGCACGATCTTTTCCCCCTACGTTCGTTTCATCAGACCGGTGAACGCCATTGAGGAAACCTGGTTCGTGAACCTTGTCGGTCAGTACCTCGATGTGATGCACAAGGCTGTCGGCTCGACATCCCCGGATCCATCCGACGATCCCACTACGATCAAACGTCATCAAGGTCAGCTCTCCTATTGCCTGCAGCAGAAGCGCAACGACAAAACGCGCCGGGTTCTGGAGAAAGCCTTCAGCGTGGAATGGGCGGACCGTTACATCGAAGAGCTCCTCTTCGACAATCCGCCGGAGCCCTGATCCGGAAACCTCTCCTGCTGCTCAGCGGTGGCCTGGGTCTTGCCGTCCTCGCTGGGTTGCTGCTTCTGTCCCAGGGGCGCCGAACGACGCCTGTTCCTGAACCGGAGCCGGCCGTTCGTGCACCTGAGGCGGTCGCCGCCCTCGGTCAACTTGAGCCTGCAGGCGATGTGCGGCGTCTGGCAGCACCCGTCAGCGGTTTTGGCGGCACGCCTCGGATTGCGTCCCTGCTGGTCGAGGAGGGACAGACCGTCCGTAAGGGACAGGTGCTGGCGCGGTTCGATAACCAGCCGAAGATCAAGGCCGATCTGGCGCAGGTTGATGCCCGACTGCGGACTCTTTCCGCCGAAATCAGCATGCAAACCCGCGCCGTGCAGCGGTATGCGACAGCTGCTCAGGTCGGCGCCGCTGCACTGGTGGTGCTGGATGACGAACGCGACGAGCTGATGCGCCGTCAGGGCGAGCGGAGGGAGGCAGTCGCCAGACGACGGGGACTGCTGGCGGATCTCGCTGACAGTGAGCTGAGATCACCGATCAATGGCCTCGTGTTGCGCGTCCATGCCCGTGAGGGCGAGCGGCCCGGTGCTGAGGGTGTCATCGAGGTCGGTGCCACGCAGGCCATGGAGGCCCTGATCGAGGTCTATGAGTCGGATGTCGGTCGGATCGGTGTTGGCCAGACGGTCACGCTGGTCAGTGAGAACGGCGGTCTTGATGGAAGCCTCAGCGGCGAGGTCATCGCCATCAGCCCCCAGGTCAGACAACGTGCAGTGCTTTCGACGGATCCCACCGGCGATGCCGACGCGAGGATTGTCGAAGTGCGCGTGAAGCTGGACGCGGCGTCAGCCAGTCGCGTGCAGGCACTGTCAGGCATGAAGGTCATCGCCCGCTTCAAGCCGCTGTGATTCGTCCTTACTGGCAGCAGCGCCGGATTCCCCTTGCTCTGCTGATGCTCATCCGTCAGCCGGTTCGTCTGATCGTTGCCCTCGCCGGCATCAGTTTCGCCGGCATTCTGATGTTCATGCAGCTCGGGTTCCGAGACGGGCTGTTTGACGCCAGCGTCACGGTTCACCGTCGCTTCGATGCCGATCTCGTTCTGATCAGTCCCCGCTCCACAAGCTCGGTTCTGATGTCGGGTTTTCCCAAGCGGCGTCTGATCCAGGCCATGGCGGATCAGGACGTGGAGGGGGTCACACCCGTGCACTGGGGTCTGATGTTGTGGCGCAATCCCGACACGCGCAGAACCCGTTCCATTCTTGGGCTCGGTTTTGACCCGGAAGACCCCTTCTTTGAGGATCCGGAGTTGGCCGAGCAAGCCCGCGCGCTGTCGCTCAAGGGTCGGGTGTTGTTCGATGAGCTCTCGAGGCCTGAGTTCGGTCCGGTGGCCGATTGGTTCCGGCAGGGTCGCATCGTCGAGAGCGAGATCGGTGGTAATCGCGTTCGGGTGGCTGGTCTTGTGGACATCGGCACCAGTTTCGGCGCCGATGGAAACCTGATCACCAGTTCCGAGACCTTTCTGGATCTGATGCCCGACAAAAGCAGAGGCAGCATCGAAGTGGGTCTGATCCGCCTCCAACCCGGCGTCGATCCTGAGTCGGTCCAGGCGCGCCTGATCGCTCTGCTCCCCAACGATGTGCGCGTCCTCACCAAACAGGGCTTTATCGATTTCGAGCAGAACTACTGGCGCAGCAGCACATCCATCGGTTTCATCTTCACTCTCGGGGCAGCGATGGGATTCATCGTCGGTTGCGTCATCGTGTATCAGGTGCTGTACACCGATGTCAGTGATCATCTGCCCGAATACGCGACTCTGATGGCAATGGGGTACCCAGTCTCGAGGCTTCTGGGGGTTGTGGTGCGTGAAGGCCTGATGCTTGCCGTGATCGGCTATCTGCCTGCCTACACGGCCGGTCAGGGTCTCTATTGGTTCGTTCGTGATGCCACCCGCTTGCCTGTCGGGATGGATCTGACGCGATCCCTGACCGTCTTCCTGATGATTGTCGTCATGTGCATGGTGTCCGCGGGGCTGGCCATGCGCCGGCTGGTGGATGCCGATCCTGCTGAGATCTTCTGATGTCTTCCATGGTGTCGATTCAGGGACTGAGTCACTGGTATGGCCAGGGAGCCAACCGCCGACAGGTCCTGGATTCCATCGACCTCGCCATTGAACCCGGAGAAGTGGTTCTGCTCACAGGACCATCGGGCTGTGGGAAGACCACACTCCTGACCCTGATCGGAGCCTTGCGGACGGTTCAGCGCGGGACTGTGACCGTGCTTTCCCAGCCCCTCAATGGTGCGAGTCGGGCAGAGAGGCAGCGGTTGCGCCGACGCATCGGCATGATTTTCCAGGGCCACAACCTGCTGCGTTGTCTGACGGCTGAACAGAACGTTCAGATGGGTGCCGATCTGCTGCCATCGCGTTCCTATGCGGCGCGGAGGGATCTCGCCAGGGAATGGTTGCGAGCGGTCGGCCTCGACGATCACCTTGGAAAGCGTCCCCATGATCTCTCCGGCGGGCAGAAGCAACGGGTCGCGATCGCCAGAGCACTGGCGGCTCAGCCGCGGCTGTTGCTGGCGGACGAACCCACCGCCGCTCTCGACGGTGCCACAGGCCGGGAAGTGGTGGACCTGCTCAAGCGGCTGGCCAGGGAGCAGGCCTGTTCAGTGCTGATGGTCACCCACGACCCCCGCATTCTCGATGTGGCTGATCGACTGCTGCAGATGGAGGATGGTCGCCTGCGTGCCTCGGTTGGGTAGGTTGGGTACAGGACATCACCTTCATCACCCCACGCGATGGCTAAGCGCAGGAACCTCAAGAAAGAAAAACAGGAGCGGAACCGCGCCTACGCCCGCAAATTCAAGAAGCGCAAGATGCGTAACGACGGTCGCGGAGAAGGCGCTGGTAATGGCGTGACGGGCACCGCCAACAACGGCGGCGCTGCTGACTGACGTCGTCGCAGTTTTCGCTTCGAGGGGCCGAAAGGCCCCTTTTTGATGTCTTTAATCTGATAGTCCTCCTGTCCCGGTTGTGCGCGGATGTTGTTCAGCGTTGTCATCCCCACCTACAACCGATGGCCGATTCTTGAGAAGTGCCTGTCCGCACTTGAATGTCAGACCCCGTCCGGCGAGATCGACGGCTACGAAGTGGTTGTGGTCGACGACGGTTCGACCGACGGAACGCCGCAGAAGCTCAGAGCCGATGCCGCTCGCTTTCCCCATGTGCGTCTGATTGAACAGGCCCATGGCGGGCCGGCGGAGGGGCGGAACCGAGGCGTTGACCATGCGACCGGTGACGTCATCGTCTTCATCGACAGCGATCTCGTGGTCACGCCGGACTTTCTGGCCTGCCATGCCCGTGCTCTTCAACGGAGCTGGTCGCGTCGTGGTGACAGGCGTTGCTTCACCTATGGCGCCGTCATCAACACAGCCAACTTTGAAAATCCCACCTCGGAGCGCCACAAGCTTCGAGATCTGTCCTGGGCTTATTTCGCAACCGGAAATGTGGCGATTGACCGCTCAGTCCTGCAACAGGCGGGGCTCTTCGACACTGGCTTCCGCCTTTATGGCTGGGAGGATCTTGAACTTGGCGAGCGCCTTCGCCAGATGGGCGTAGACCTTGTGAAGTGCCCCGAGGCCGTCGGCTATCACTGGCATCCGGCTCTCAGCCTGGCGCAATTGCCCGACCTGATCAGGGTCGAAAGGGAACGGGCCAAGATGGGACTTGTGTTCTATCGCAAGCACCCCACCCGGCGGGTTCGCTTCATCATCCAGTTCACCTGGATGCATCGCATTCTCTGGGAATTACTCACGCTTGGTGGACTGCTCAACGAGGTCAGCCTTCGCCCTCTCCTCGCCTGGCTGATCCGCAGGGGCCACGCCGGCCTGGCGATGGAGTTGCTGCGTCTTCCCCTGAATCGCATCAGCGTTCGTGCTCTCTACCGCGAGGCCAGAGCGGTCGGGATCCGTTAATCCGTCTTTTGATAAATTCATCGGGTTCTTTCATTCCGCACACCTGTCTGTTTCGGGTGCTGGTCATTGACCATCCCTGACAGGTGGAGGCGAACCCGAAACCCCTCAAAACTATGGCTGTTGTCACTCTCGCCGAGATGATGGAGGCTGGTGCTCACTTTGGGCACCAGACCCGTCGTTGGAACCCCAAGATGTCGCGCTACATCTACTGCGCGCGCAACGGTGTTCATATCATCGATCTGGTGCAGACCGCTGTCTGCATGAACAACGCCTACAAGTGGGTGCGTTCCGCTGCACGCAGCGGCAAACGCTTCCTCTTCGTCGGCACGAAGAAGCAGGCCTCTGAAGTGGTGGCCCTCGAAGCAGCTCGCTGCGGCGGCTCCTACGTGAACCAGCGCTGGCTGGGCGGAATGCTCACCAACTGGACCACCATGAAGGCCCGGATTGACCGCCTCAAGGACCTTGAGCGCATGGAGTCCTCCGGAGCGATCGCCATGCGTCCCAAGAAGGAGGCAGCCGTTCTCCGTCGTGAGCTTGAGCGTCTCCAGAAATATCTGGGTGGTCTCAAGAACATGCGCCGTCTTCCCGATGTGGTGGTCCTCGTGGATCAGCGTCGTGAAACCAACGCCGTGCTTGAAGCACGCAAGCTTGATATCCCCCTGGTGTCCATGCTTGACACCAACTGCGACCCCGACCTCTGCGAGGTGCCCATTCCTTGCAATGACGACGCCGTTCGTTCCGTTCAGCTGGTGCTCAGCCGCCTTGCCGACGCGATCAACGAAGGTCGTCACGGTTCCAATGATCAGCGTGGCGACGACGGCCAGGGCTGATCGACTCCATTTCTGATGTTTTGCCGCCCTCCTGTAGTCACACAGGAAGGC
>JBGKDM010000212.1:0-3478 GCA_042954165.1 Synechococcus sp. | reverse complement strand
CCGACAACAGTTACACCTTGTCGCCGCTGGCTTCACCGCCACGGTTGCTGTGACGGTCTTGATGCATCTGGGGCTCCAACCTGTCGGTGGACTGACCGGTCCGGGAGGGTGGTTTTTCTGGGTGTTCCTCGCAGGACTGTGTCTGAGCATCCTGAAGGTCAGATGCCATGGCATCGTGCCACCAGAGAACAACTCGCGCTGAATTCGCTGAACGGAGAATTCAGATCGTTCGTCAGTGTGATGATGATCCTGCCCATGGTCAAGCAGCCGTTCAACAATCGGCCAGAGCATGAAGGTCTGCACTCTTGCAGCAGATGGTTGAGCTGAGATTAATCAAAGGATCAAGGAATCGTCTGCAGACGATGAATCCTGGATGACTTGATGAGAAATTGCTGAGACAGCGCTTCTTCGCTAGACAGAAACGCATCTGCATCGGGTTTCATGGCCAGGCCAGTCGCCTTTCTCACGTCCTTCAAGGATTTCATCAGCAAAGGTAATGTTGTCGATCTGGCTATTGCAGTCATCATCGCTGGCGCATTCAAGGAAGTCATCAATTCGGTCGTGACGTTGATCATGACCAATGCGCTTCAGCCAGCACTTGAAAAGGCCAATGTCGATTCCATTGCCGAACTACCCGCGGGTCTGGTTCTTGTGGCGTTGATCAATTTCATCGCCATTGCCTTTGTCTGTTTTGTGATTGTTCAGTCCATCGAGGCGGCAAAGCGCAAGAAGAAAGCAATCGAGCAATCCAAGCCTGATCCCCAGGCACAGCTCGCCGCAGCGATGACACACCTCGCTGAGGTGATTGAGACCAAGTCGCTGTGACCCTTCGAGGGGTGATTGGCAGCACAGTCATCACGGCTTCAGTCTGACCGTCGCAGCTGGGCCCATCGCGTTTCTAAGCCTCTGTTAAGACTGAAACAGAGGCTCAATGCTTGCCATGGCCATTCACCCTTCTGATCTTGGCGATGGGTTCGTCCGATCAGGTCGTCGCCTGATCACCCAACCATCATCCGATGCCTTGCTGAACAAGCTCCAGCTCCAGCTTGAAAAGTCCAAAAAGAATCAGCAGACACACTCCTGACGGTTCTGCAGGGTTGCCATCGAGGCGGTGAAGCACCTCATCCAACCCTCACGCAAACCCGTCAAAGGTTGAAAAAAGGAGACAAGCCCCTCAGCCTGCCTCCGCTCGACGCATGGAGGGAACCCCCCAGACACCACTTTCGGCATCGATGGTCACCTGAGATGAATCACGACGAACATTTTTCAACATTCACTAGGCATTAAGACCTATTTGAGAATCGTTTTCGAATCCGTTAGACAACGACCGTCGACGCTCGACGCATCGCCGGAAGATCGATCCAACGCGGGTTTCCCCTCGCCCGCGTCTTCCGCGCAGAGGCAGCGTTTGTCGTTCGTGCCCAAGTCAGCAAAACCACGCATCGCGACAGACACTTGCACGTTCGCGGTTGACTGAAGCGCCGTCACTCGCGGTGATGACCAGCAGGACAGGTGCACCTGACGACAACGGTTCGGGCCTCGATCCTCGAATTCTGCATTGGTGGGACAACAGAATTGACCAACTCATCGCTGAACAGCGTGGTTCTGACGCCCTTGCGTTGACCGATGAGTTTGTTGTGACCAAGCCCAAAAAGCCTCCCAAGGCCAGTTGAGACTTGTTCACCGCATCAGTCTGGTCATTCTGGTCTTGCAGTCCAACAACTCAGCGCTTGCGCAGACGGCGGTTGGCCTTGCGAGTCCCCCCATAGCGATAGCCAGGTTGCAGCTGCACCAGAGCCCAGCATTTCGGGCAAACCATCCGCCAGCCACGATCCGCTCGGGTTGAGACGCGGTAGTGAATCGGGCCGGTCTCACCGCAGCTGTCACATCGCATCCTCAAACGCTACGGTCCGGCCCACTGCTCACTGTGCCTATGCCGGCTCCCGTGCATCGCGACGAGGCGCCCCGATTATTTCTGGTCGTGCTCGGGGGACGCGCTGCCCAATGCCATGTTGAGCTCCACGACGTGCGATGGGTGGTGGGCACATCCATTGACGCCACCATTCCGGAACTCAAGCGTCAGTGGTTCGGCCTGCGACGCGGTCTGCACATCGACAGCTATGTGGAACTGCGCTGCGTGGATGGCCACACCATCCACCTGCTGCCGAGGGGCTGTTCAGCCGATGAACCAACCAGCACTGCAAAGCCCGAGCCCAATGCAGGTCAGAAACTCTGGTTCGTGAATATGGGTGGGTACGACCCGCGCTCCCTGCTGGAACTGCACCAATGCGGTTGCCTCGTGGCCCCATCAGCCCAGGCCGCGAAGTCTCGCGCGAAGCGTCGCTGGCTGAGGGACAGTGTGCAACCGCACAAGGATGACCTCCATGCCGTCGACAACGTGGGGGGCGTTGACAACTGTCTGCCGATTGACCAGCTCCAGGGCTGGCGAATCCACCTGGAACCCACACCTGGGCAGACGTCCACCGATTTCATGCCGGACTGGTTCGGTTACCGGCCGATCTGATCACAGCACCTGATCACACCACTGATCGAGTCGATCGGTGCTGCCGTACCAGCTGGAGCCGAAGAAGCCACCGTGGGCCGTGTCGGGAAGCACGAGATGACGTGCACCCTGGAGGAGGGCGGAGGTGACGGGGACCAGGCCATCTCCCTCCACCTCTGAGGTCCCGACAATGCTTCTGTAGTTGTTGGCAGCGGTTCGACGGCTGAACGCACTGGCCGTTGACGATGTCGGATCGAGCGTGCCGGCCACCGCAAGGTAGTCGACGCCGGGGAAGGCAGCTCCAGGAAACTCCCGATCCACCATGGCGCGCAACGGAGTCGCCCGTCTGGCCTGATGGGGGCTGCCCAGAGTGATCAGACGATTGCACATCCCGGCGCCGCCATAACGACGCCCAGCAAACGAGCGGTCACTCAGGTACAACCGCAACATCACGCCACCGGAGCTGTGCCCGATCAATGTGACACGACCGGTGGGGGATCCTGCTGCCAGACAGCTCACTTCAGCGTGGACACGATCAAGCAGACGCCTCCAGCCGAAGGCCCACGAGGTGAGCAACCAGTCGATACGGCTCGCAGGAATGACCACCACGTCGCAGTCGTCGCGCTGGCGGATCCAGTCGGCCATCGGCTGATAGGCCTCAGTCGTGATCAGAAAGCCTCCAAGAATTACAACTGGCTGTCCCTTGCGAGCCGAGTCACCACCTTGAGAATCAAGCATTACCAATGGTTTTAGGGGATTTGGGCAGCGACGATCAGAGGAAGCCTCGCGACTTTTCCGGACGATTCGCGCCAGACATTAGGCCTCAATTAAGCCTCCTGAACCCTAGAATCACGAAATAAGCCTCCAAGAACTCGCCCGTTGGAACAGGCCCTGGTCGCTACGAACAATTCTCTACGCGCCAGAGGGGTCTCGCTGAGACTCTTCATCCCAAAAGGGAAAGACTCCCTAGGAGTG
>JBGKDM010000211.1:0-6936 GCA_042954165.1 Synechococcus sp. | reverse complement strand
CCACACCAGCAGGTCGTCGAAGCGCGCTCCGGCTGTCCCCAGCCATCGGAGCGACCCGTTGCGGTAGCCGAGCATGGAATCCAGTGTGCTGGTGGCCTTGAAGCTCCAGGCCAAGGCCAACGGACCGGGACCGTCACCTGTGAGCTGCATCGCCACCAGCCCTGCGATCATCCAGAACAGAGGTGCAAACAACCCATCAACGGCGTTTTCAGCAGCTGTTTCGGCAGCCGCACGAAGGACCTCTTCAGCATCGAGCTCTTTGGTGTCGCGGCCCACAATCCATTGCAGCTGGTCTCTGGCAGTGCCGAGGGGCCCTGTGCGCAGGGCCCGGGTGACGCGAAGCACAGCCTGCTGGAGACTGCGGCCGGCCAGGGCGCTCCCCAGTCCGACCACAACCAGGATCTGACCCAGACCTTGCAGACCGGAAGGCATCCAAGTCCAGCGTCCCAGGGCCAGTTGTTCCAGCCCCCAGCCTGCAAGGCCGCTGCTAAAGACCATCAGCAGCGTGATCACAAGTCCCGCGCAACGGAGCAGGAGCGGGCTGTTGCCAGCCACACGTTCGGCAGTGCGACGCAGTCGGCCGATCCACCAACCCATCACCACGACGGGGTGGGGCCAGCCCAAAGGATCACCAATCCCCCAGTCGAGCGCTGCAGCCAGAAGGATCCAGACGGCAGCAAGACTGGGGGTGGTCAAGGGCATGGGTTGTGATCAGACCTGGCCTGGCGCTCGCTGCCGACGCAGAGAAGGGGTGAGACCTGGGTCTCACCCCTGGGAACACGCGGACGTGGTTCAGGCAGCCTTCAGCCAGCTGAACATGGAGCGCAGACCCTTGCCCACTTTCTCGATCTCGTGACCGGCATCCCGATCGCGGATCTTCTTCATCTCGGGCTTGCCGGCTTCGCATTCGGCCACGAAGTTGCGGGCGAAGGTGCCGTCCTGGATATCGGCCAGAACACGCTTCATTTCCGCCTTGGTCTCGGCGGTGATCAGGCGCGGACCACTGACGTAGTCGCCGTACTCCGCTGTGTTGGAGATGGAGTCACGCATGGAGGTCAAACCTCCCTTGACCATCAGGTCCACAATCAGCTTGACCTCGTGAAGGCACTCGAAATAGGCGAGCTCGGGCTGATACCCCGCTTCAACCAGGGTTTCAAAGCCAGCTTTCACCAGTTCCGAGAGGCCACCGCAGAGCACGGCCTGCTCGCCGAAGAGATCGGTTTCCGTCTCCTCCTTGAAATTGGTTTCGAGAATGCCGGCGCGGGTGCCACCAATGCCTTTGGCATAGGCCATGGCCAGACCACGGGCATTGCCGGAGGCGTCTTGCTCAATGGCGAACAGGGCGGGAACTCCCTGGCCATTCTGGTACTCCCAGCGGACGGTGTGACCAGGGCCCTTGGGGGCGATCATCACAACGTCAACATCAGCGGGAGGCTTGATGAGTTCGAACCGGATGTTGAAACCGTGGGCGAAGCTGAGGACCTTGCCGGCGCTGAGGTGGGGAGCGATCTCTTTCTCGTAAACCGCTTTCTGGAATTCATCAGGCAGGAGGACCATGATCCAGTCGGCTTTCGCCGAGGCATCGGCGACGCTCAGCACTTCCAGACCGTCAGCCTTGGCCTTTTCAGCGGAGCGGCTGCCCTCGTAGAGACCGACGACGACATTGATGCCGCTGTCCTTGAGGTTCAGGGCATGGGCATGGCCCTGGGAGCCATAGCCGATGATTGCGACGGTCTTGCCGTTGAGCAGACCGAGATCGGCGTCGGTGTCGTAAAAGAGCTGGGCCATCCGGGCTGGATCGTTGAGCGGAGTAACGATCGAGCTTACGCAAGCGCCTGCAGGCGCCAATCCTTGAACACTCAGGCGTCATTGGGATGGGCGATCACCCGGTCGATCAGACCGTAGTTCTTGGCATCTTCCGCACTCAGGAAGTAGTCGCGGTCGGTGTCCTTCTCGATCTTGTCGAAACTCTGCCCGGTCATGTCCGCCATTGAACGGTTCAGCATCTCCTTCATGCGCAGAATTTCACGTGCTTCGATCTCGATATCGCTGGCCTGACGCTGCGCTGTGCCGCCGAGGGGCTGGTGAATCATGATCCGGCTGTGGGGCAGAGCCAGGCGTTTCCCTTTCGTTCCTGCTCCGAGAAGGAAGGCACCCATTGACGCGGCAAGGCCGACACAGATCGTGACGACGTCACTTTTGACGTACTGCATCGTGTCGTAGATGGCGAGGCCTGCTGTCACCGAGCCACCCGGGGAGTTGATGTAGAGATAGATCGGTTTGCTGCTGTCCTCGGAGTCGAGGTAGAGCATCTGAGCGACAAGGCTGTTGGCGACAGCATCGTTGACCTCGGAGCCAAGAAACAGAATTCGCTCGACTCCGAGCCGGGTGTAAATGTCAACCCATCGCTCCATCTGGCTTCCGGGGAGGCGATAGGGAACGCTGGGGGTACCGATGGGCATGGTTCAGGAGTGGTGTAAAAACGAAGTCAAAGAGGTGAAAACCAGTGGTCTGGATCAACCAGGTCGCCTCAGGCGGTTGGGGCCGGCAGGTCTTTGCGGCTGCTGAGAACCTTGTCGATCAGGCCGTACTCAACAGCTTCTGCAGGGGTGAGGTAGCTCATGCGGTCGGAATCCTTGGACAGCTGCTCCACGCTTCTCCCTGTGTTCTCCGAGAGAATTTCGAGCATGGACCGTTTGTTCTGCAACACCTCCTTGGCTCGGATCTGGATGTCGGTGGCCTGTCCGCGAGCGCCGCTGCGTGGTTGGTGCAGAACGATGGAGGAGTGGGGCAGAGCAGCTCTCTGGCCTTTTGTGCCAGCTGAGAGGATCACTGCTGCGGTGCCCATGGCCTGGCCGATACAGATGGTGTGGACCGGTGGTTTGACATAGCGAAGCGTGTCGCAGATGGCGAAGGCTTCAGTTTCAAAGCCGATGGCATCGCCGGAATACCAGCTTGTTCCAGTTGAATTGATATAGAAATAGATCGGCTTCTCAGGGTTGTCGAACTCGAGGTAAAGCAACTGAGCAATGATCAGTTCAGTCACGTCGATCCCCATCTGACGCTTGGTGTCGTCATCGGAGAAGAGAGGCAGACCGAGATAGACGATCCGCTCTTTGAGCATCAGGGACGGCAGATCCGGAGGTGGGGTCCGGAGCACCGTTGATTCTCCGTAATAAGGAGCTGATGTGGTCATCCTTGGCGCATCCCCAGGCGTGGCAGGAGCCTAGCGGGGGTCTGAGCTAGCGCGCTCATCGGAATGGTTCGGTTTGGACGGTTTGGGCTTGTTGTTGCGTCCGCTTCTGGCGGTTTTTCCTGCCTTGCTCAGTTTTCCGTCGTCGAGGCGTGCGAACACCATGCGTCCCGTGGGCGTCTGCAGAGCGCCGGTCACGACAACCTGATGGCGGCTGCCGATCAGAGCGCGTGCCTCATCGA
Organism: Synechococcus sp.; assembly: GCA_042954165.1. Classification (GTDB taxonomy): domain Bacteria; phylum Cyanobacteriota; class Cyanobacteriia; order PCC-6307; family Cyanobiaceae; genus Synechococcus_C. The sequence continues at coordinate 3,501 of JBGKDM010000211.1, read as the reverse complement.
CGACAACCATGGTTCCGTCTTCGAGGTAGCCGACGCCCTGGCTGGCTTCCTTCCCCTCGCGGACGATCTTCAGTTTGATCTCATCCCCTGGCTGCACTTCGGGCCGGAGGGCGATCACCAGCTCGCTCAGATTCATCACCTTCAGATCCTTCACCTGGGCGACCTGGGCCAGGTTGTAATCCGCAGTGACCAGGGTTCCGCCCGTGTCCTCAGTGAGTTGCAGCAGGCGATCATCTGTGCCTGCACCGTCGTAGCGCGTCGTATTGATCACCAAGCGGCGTCCGTAGCTTTCCCGCAGCTCAGTCAGAAGCTTGAGGCCGCGTCGCCCCTTCCCTCGCTTCTCGAGATTGGTGGAGTCGGCCAGTTGCTGCATTTCATCGATCACCGTCTGGGCGACGATCACCTTTCCCTCGAGCAACCCGCAGGCGAGCATGCCGCGAATCCGTCCGTCGATAATCACGCTTGTGTCGAGGATTTTTGCCGTGGCGGGTGTCAGGACACCGTCGGCCACCAACAAGGCTTCGGTTGAGGTGGGATTGAACAGCCTCAGCAGGGTGCGGCCGTGCACTTCGGCGAGGTTGTAGCCCAGGACCCCGAAGAACACATTGCTGACGACGGCGGCAAGGGGCTTGATCAGCGCTGAACCTCCGGCGAGAGGCAGCAGCAGGATCGGTGCCAGAAGCAGATTGGCCACGAGCAGGCCCAGGATCAGACCGACGGCACGGCTGACCAGCAGATCAGTGGGCATCGTGCGCACCTGCTGCATCAGCTGCTGACGCAACCGTCTGAACACAAGGCCTGCCACGCCTCCCACCGCGGCACCGCCGGCTGTGAGGCCCCATCGCACCAATTCCACATCGGTGCCTTCGTCAAGCAGTTCCTGGGGAAGCAGGTGCACCCCCATCCAACCGGTGGCAGCTCCGGAAATCAGAAACAGAATCAGGATGAGCGGTTCAACCATGGCTCGGCTTGCGGCAGCTCAATCCAGCTGCAGGCAGCATGCACCATCTTTCCTCGATTGGCCTGGGCTGATGTCCGCACCGCGCAGCGCCTATGTCCATATTCCCTTCTGTCATCGACGCTGTTTCTACTGCGATTTTGCTGTGGTGCCCCTCGGCGACAAGGCCCGGGGCGAGTCGGCGCCTGGAAGTGCCACGATCCAGGCCTATCTGGAGCAGCTTCGGGCTGAAATCGCCCTCTCACCCGAGGGCCCTCCTCTTGCCACGGTGTACATCGGCGGAGGCACCCCCTCACTGTTGACGCCGAAGCAGATCGGCGTCGTGCTGGAGGCCCTGCGTGATCGTTTCGGTGTTCAGTCGGGGGCGGAGGTCACGCTTGAGATGGATCCGGCCAGTTTTGATCAATCCGATCTCGATGCTCTGCTGTCCCATGGCGTGAACAGGGTCAGCCTTGGTGGCCAGAGTTTTGATGATGCGGTACTCGAGAGGCTGGGTCGCCGCCATCGCCGAACCGACCTGATCCAGTGTTGCCAATGGCTGGATCAGGCTTTGCAGGCTGGTTCGTTGCGAAGCTGGAGTCTGGATCTGATTCGCAATCTTCCCAACCAGAACCTCGAGGGCTGGCGGGATCAGCTTGAGCAGGGCCTGATGGTGGCTGCGCCCCACCTCTCCATCTATGACCTGGCCGTCGAGGTGGGTACGGTCTTCGCCTGGCGTCAGGCACGGGGTGAGCTGTCTCTGCCCGACGACGACCTGGCGGTTGAGCTGATGGCACTGACCAGTGACCGTCTTTCCCGGGCTGGTTTCTGTCGCTACGAGATCTCCAACTACGCCCTGCCTGGTCATGCGTCGCGCCACAACCGCGTGTACTGGAGCGGGAGCGGCTGGTGGGGGTTTGGCATGGGAGCGACCAGCGCTCCCTGGGGAGAGCGGTTGGCACGCCCTCGAACCCGTGAGTCCTACGCCAACTGGCTTGAGACGCAGTTGGTTGGTCTCGATCCCTCGCTTCGAGCGGAGTCCGCCAAGTCACTTCCCCTCGACGACAGGCTCTTGGTCGGCCTGCGTCGCCGTGAAGGTGTCGACCTCAGGCAACAGGCCGAGGCCTGCGGTTGGACAGACGCTGTCTGTGATCGCTACCTGCCTCTGCTCACTGCGCGCTGGCGAAGCGCCTGTGAGCGCGGCTGGCTGATTCATGAGCAGGGCCGCTGGCGTCTGACGGATCCGGAAGGCATGGCCCTCAGCAACCAGGTGCTGGTGGAGGTGGTGAGCTGGTGGGATGAGCTTCCCGATCACGTTGCTGTGCGATCCAGCCCCTGAGGGCATCGACGCAGAGCTGACGTCCCGGGATCAACGCCGGACTGAACGGGGGCTGCTGGGGGGTGAGGCCAAGAAGATCCGCTGTCACGCGCACCTGGCCATCGCATCCATCGCCGGCTCCGATTCCAATCACGGGGATACTCAGCTGTGTGCTGAGCTCCTGTGCGACGTCAGCAGGAACATGCTCAAGAACCAGGGAGAAGCATCCAGCCTTCTCGAGTTCCACAGCCTGACGTTTGAGCTTGTCCTGGCTCTGCGGGTCCTGGGCCTGGCGCCTGTAGCCCAGGCGATGCACCGCCTGGGGAGTCAGACCCAGATGACCCATCACGGGGATGCCCATGCGCACCAGTCTGTCGATGACGCCAAGCACCTCCGGCTCCGCGCCCTCGAGTTTGACGGCTGCGGCATCCGATTCCTTGAGCAGCCGCCCGGCCGCTGCAACCGCCCGGTCAGGCCCGCACTGGTAACTGAGAAACGGCAGGTCGACCACGACCATGGGCTGCTGGCTCGATGCACCCGAGAAACCGCGACAGACCGCCTGACTGTGCAACACCATCTGGTCCAGGGTGACGGGCAGCGTCGTGCTGTGGCCGAGGACAACCATGGCCAGCGAATCGCCAACGAGAACGACATCGGCGCCTGCGGTCTGGACGAGGGATGCCGACAGGCTGTCCCATGCTGTGAGCACGGTGATGACCCGGCCAGCTTGCTTGAAACGGATGAGATCCCCAGGACGCATGCGCCCCTCCAGGCTTGCGGAGGTCCATTGCTAACATCAGACCGACTCGGACCTATGCGGTCTGAACGCCCAAACCTGGTCAGGACCGGAAGGTAGCAGCCACACGGGATGCTTCAGGCAGGCGTGGACTCCGGGTCACCAAATTTTTTATCGCTGCAATCAAAAGCCCGGCTTCAGCCGGGCTTTTTTGTGGACTCGAAGTTGCCTCAGCTCTCGGAGGCATCCGAACGCAACTGGCGCTGCCGCAGGAATTCGGGGATTCTTGCCCCTGTTTCACTGCTTTCAGGAGCGGAGAAGGACAGCCCACTCGGGCGACTGGCGGGCCGCTCGCTGAGATAGGGCTGGCCGTTCTCGAAGCCGGTTGCAATCACCGTGACGTGAATCTCCCCCTCCAGACGTTCGTCAACCACGGCGCCAACAATGATGTTCGCCTCTGGATCGACCACGTCGTAGATCACCTCGGACGCCGACGTCATGTCTTCGAGC
>JBGKDM010000210.1:0-2111 GCA_042954165.1 Synechococcus sp. | reverse complement strand
AGCTTCTACGACGAAGATTTCCCGATTTATACCCGTCCCCGCTATCTCCCTCCGAGCAAGCTGGTCGATGCTCAGATCACGAATTCCATTGTCGGGGAGGGCTCGATTCTTAAGTCATGCAGCATCAATCACTGTGTGCTTGGCGTCCGCAGCCGCGTTGAAAACAGTGTGGTTCTGCAGGATTCCCTCGTGATGGGTTCCGACTTTTTCGAGTCGACGTCTGAACGTGAGGAGCTGCGTCGCAACGGCGGCATTCCCCTTGGTGTCGGGGAGGGGTCGACGGTCAAGCGAGCCATTCTTGACAAGAACACCCGGATCGGCCGCAACGTCAGCATCGTCAATAAAGACAATGTTGAGGAAGCGGATCGACCCGAGCTCGGTTTCTACATCCGAAACGGCATTGTTGTGATCTGCAAGAACGCAACAATCTCCGACGGCATGGTGATCTGAAGCTGATCTGTCTCTGATCTGAAGGCTGTTGCGTCATCTCTTTCTGACAGAGAGTGATGGCGCGTTTGCAGTTCATTGGCAGCTGGTCACACTGAGTCCACTGCACAGAGTCCCTGACGATGTCCAAGGCGCATTTCGGGCTGATCGGTCTAGGCGTGATGGGCGAAAACCTTGTGCTCAATGCTGAGCGCAACGGATTTTCGAGCGTCGTCTACAACCGCACCTATTCCAAGACGGAGGACTTCCTCGCTGGCCGGGGTGCCGGCAAGGACATTCAAGGGGCAAAGGACCTTGAGGACTTCGTCGGCAAGCTTCAGCATCCACGTCGGATCCTGATGATGGTCAAGGCTGGCGCGCCTGTGGATGCTGTGATTCAGGAGATTTCTCCCTATCTGGAAGAGGGGGATCTTCTGATTGATGGTGGAAACTCCGAGTATCACGACACCGAGCGACGCGTTGCCGAGCTCGAGAGCAAGCGCTTCGGCTTCATCGGCATGGGTGTCTCCGGCGGAGCGAAGGGCGCTCTAGAAGGTCCGAGCATGATGCCCGGCGGAACCAAGGCGTCCTATGACGCGATCGAGAGTCTGGTCACCACCATGGCCGCCCAGGTGGAGGACGGTCCCTGCGTCACCTACATCGGTCCGGGCGGATCCGGCCATTTCGTCAAGACCGTCCACAACGGCATTGAGTACGGCATCGAACAGATCCTTGCCGAGGCCTATGACCTGATGAAACGGGTTGCAGGGATGGATGGCGACCAGATGGCCGACGTCTTCAAGGTCTGGAACAGCACCGAGGAACTCGCCTCCTATCTCGTTGAAATCACGGAGATCTGTCTGCGCACGAAGGATCCTCAGGATGGATCCGATCTGGTGGAGAAGATTCAGGACAAGGCCGGTCAGAAGGGCACGGGCCTCTGGACCGTGGTCAGTGCTCTGCAGATGGGGGCATCCGTTCCCACCATCTACGCCTCTCTGAATGGACGCGTGATGAGCTCCATGAAGGATCAGCGCATCACAGCCGAACAGATTCTCAAGGGACCTGCTGCATCGCCGTTCCCTCTGGGCTCTCCCTCGGATGGTATGGCCCCTTTGATGGATGCCGTTGTTCTGGCCTGCATCGCCAGTTACGCCCAGGGGATGGAGCTGCTGCGGATCGCTTCGGCCGAGCACGATTACAACCTGCACATGCCATCCATCGCGCAGATCTGGAAAGGCGGTTGCATCATCCGCGCCCGTCTGTTGAAACGGATTCAGGATGCCTTCAATGCCGATCCTCAGCTGGCGAATCTGATGATCGACCCCTGGTTCGCCGACCAGATCAACCGACGTCTCCCCGGTCTGGCCCAGGTGGTTGCCGGCGCCGCCCGCTCAGGAATTCCCGTTCCCTGTCTCAGCAGCACTCTGGACTACATCAACAGCTATCGCACCTCGCGGCTGCCACAGAATCTTGTTCAGGCCATGCGTGACTGCTTCGGATCGCATACCTACGAACGAACCGATCAACCCGGTTCCTTTCACACCGAGTGGCTGGACTGAGGCCCGCCATGAGTCCCTCGTATCAGCTGCTGCGGGTTCAGGATCCAGCCGATCTCGCCAGGCGTGCCTCCGAGTTGATGGCCGCCAGCATCGACATTGCCCTCGATCAGCGTGACCGTGCCC
>JBGKDM010000209.1:0-1626 GCA_042954165.1 Synechococcus sp. | reverse complement strand
GTGGGCGAAACCCTGGCCCGCGGCAGGCTGCACCAACCGCTCTGGCGCGCCAGCCTTGATGAGGACTTCCAGCCTGTGAGCTGGGACATGGCCCTCGAGACCATCACCGATCAGATCCGGACCAGCCTCGCGACCAAAGGCCCGCAAGCCATCGCCATGTATGGCTCCGGTCAGTTCCACACCGAGGATTACTACCTCGCCCAGAAGCTTCTGAAAGGAGCCCTGGGCACCAACAACTTTGATGCGAATTCACGGCTCTGCATGAGTTCAGCCGTGGCCGGATACACGCGCAGCCTCGGGTCCGACGGACCTCCCGCCTGCTACGACGATCTCGACCACTGCAGTGTCGCCGTTCTGATCGGCACCAACACCGCTGAGTGCCATCCGGTGTTGTTTCAGCGGCTGATCAAACGCAAGAAGCGGCATCCCGGCAGCGTCACGATCGTGGTGATCGATCCGCGCCTGACCGATACGGCCAAGGCTGCCGACATCCATCTGCCCATTGCGCCGGGCACCGATCTGGCCCTGCTGCATGGCATCGCCCACCTGGTGATGCGAGAGAACGGGCAGGACACCACCTTCATCGACGACCACACCGAGAACTACAAACCGTTCTTCGACGTGGTGGCCCGCTGGACGCCGCGGAAGGTGGCGCGGTTCTGCGGCATCCCTGAGAAACGGCTGCGGGAGGTGGCGGAGCTGTTTCACCGCAAACAGAAGGTGCTCAGCCTCTGGTCCATGGGCGTGAACCAACGCCGGGAAGGCACGGCCGTAGTGCAGGGACTGATCAACCTTCACCTGCTCACAGGACAGATCGGCAAGGAAGGAGCAGGACCGTTCTCACTCACGGGCCAACCCAACGCCATGGGCGGCCGGGAAGCCGGTGGTCTGGCCCATCTGCTTCCGGGGTACCGCCTCGTCAACAACGAACAACATCGAAGGGAGGTGGAGAAAGCCTGGGGCTTTCCGGAAGGTCAGATCGCAGCCGAACCAGGACTGGCGGCCTGGCAACAGGTGGAGGCGATGGAACGCGGAGAACTCGATCTCTGGTGGGTCGCCGCCACCAATCCCCTGGTGAGCATGCCTGACCTGGAGAGGGTCAAAGCGGCCATGCGGAACTGCGCCCTTGTGATCGTGAGCGAGGCCTATGCCGATTCCGAGACGTCGCACTACGCCCATCTGCTCCTGCCTGCCGCGCAATGGAGCGAGAAGGCCGGTGCCATGACGAATTCCGAGCGACGTGTCACCTACTGCCCCGCCTATCGCCCTCGTCATCGGCAGAGCCGGCCCGACTGGGAGGTGTTCGCCGAGGTGGGGCAACGACTCGGTTTCAAGACGCAGTTCAACTACGACTCCGCGGCTGAGGTCTACGCCGAGTTCGCCCAGCTCACCCGTGGACGGGTGTGTGATGTGTCGGGCCTGAGCCATGTGCTGCTGTCAGAAGCGGGCCCCCAGCAATGGCCCTATCCCGAGGGGACCCGGCCCGGCACGGAAGCCAAACGCCTGTACAGCGATCACCACTTCCCCACAGCAAGCGGGAGGGCCCGGTTCAGCACGGACCTGCCCCAGGGCCTGGCGGAACCCCCCTGTGACACCTATCCACTGGTGCTCAGCGTCGGCCGCTAC
>JBGKDM010000208.1:0-3578 GCA_042954165.1 Synechococcus sp. | reverse complement strand
CGCACGCGCAGGCTCGCGTCCTGCCTGGATGAAGGAGCGCATGGAGGAGCAGGACATCGCCCGGCTGCTTGGGGAAGCCGCAACGGAAACGACCGCCGTGACACCCGCGACGGCAACCAACATGCCTGCCACCGACTCAGCGGCTGAAGCGCCCTCCCTGGGCGAGGCGCCCCCCTCCACATCGTCGGCAGAGGCTGGCGCAGAGATCCCAGCCGCCAGACCCGTTCCGGCAACGCCGCAGGAGACGGAGCCGACCTCCGAGGCTGAGCCGGATGCGCCCTCGACCAGCGCGAACACGCGCAGCGAGATCAATGGCGCGGTGAGCACTGATGCCGTGACCCATGACGACGGTTCGGATGAAGACGCAGCCGACAAGGACGCTGTCGATGACGACATCCCCTCTGCCAAGGAAGCAGGCCGGCCCGCAATCACGCCCAGTCCCATGGAGGAGCCCCTGCGGCCCACCACCAGCCTGGGAGGATCGGCCCGGGAGCTGTTGAACCCTGACGGCTCACCTCGCTGACCGACGCGACAACACCCTGACCTCCCTGACGTTGCCTTCCGTGCCTCCCTGCTTCGCCCTGGGACTCTCCGCCAGCGCTCTGCCCCTGCTGCAGCGCCTCCACCAGAGCGGCCAGGCGCAGACGATCGGCCTGACTTTGGGGGCAGCCGCCTCGGTGGCGAGCCTCCCCGACAGCCTGAAGCAGGGAGCAGCCACAGATCTGCTGCGGGCGCACTGGCAGGGGACGGTGCTGGTGGTGGGCGCCATTGGCGCCGTGACCCGCCTGATCGCGCCACTGATCCAAGGCAAAGCCCAGGATCCAGCCGTGCTGGTGCTCGATGCCGAGGCGCAGCTGGTGGTTCCCGTGCTGGGCGGGCATCAGGCTGGGGCTGAAGCCAGGGCCCAGGAACTTGCCGCCTCCCTCGGCGCCCGGGCCGTTCTCACCGGAGACTGCGCCAGCCAGGGGCGGCTGGCCCTCGATGCCTTCGGCCGGAACTGGGGCTGGCGGGCAAGCGGATCCACTGACGCCTGGAAGGCCCTGATGGTCCAGCAGGCCCAGGGTGAGCCTCTTGCACTGCTGCAGAGCTGCGGCAGCGCGCACTGGACCTCCTGCCGCGGGATGCCAGGGCTTGCCGATGCCGCCAGTGGTGGACCGAGTCTGCGCATCACCGCGGAACGGTGCTCGAGGAGCACCGATGCCACCTGTCGCTGGCACCCGCCGGTGCTCTGGATCGGCGTGGGCTGTGAACGCGACACCAGCCTGAGCCTGATCACGCGAGCGGTGGACGCCGCCCTGGCCGCCGCCGGACTGGCTGCGGAGGCGGTGGCCGGCCTCAGCACCATTGATCGCAAGGGCGATGAGGTCGCCCTCCTCGCTCTGGCGCAGCAACGCGGCTGGCCGCTGCGCCTGCACACGGCCAATGAGCTGAGCACCATTGCTGTGCCGACGCCGTCCGCGGTGGTGGAAGCGGAAATGGGCACTGCCTCTGTGTCGGAAGCCGCCGCCCTGCGGGCCGCAGGTGAGGGGGCCGAGCTGCGGCTGCAGAAGCGGATCAACAAACCCGCGAGCCAGGAGGAAAAGGGTGCGGCCACGGTGGCGATCGCCCAGGCCCGTGAGGCCTTCGCACCGCAGCGGGGCGAGCTGCATCTTGTCGGCAGTGGTCCCGGCGATCTGGCCCTGCTCACCGCCGATGCCCGGCAGGCCCTCAGTCGGTGTGTGGCCTGGGTGGGCTACGGCCTTTACCTCGACCTGCTCGAACCGCTGCGCCGGGCGGATCAGGTGCGCCTGGATGGCCAGCTGACCCGCGAACGGGATCGTTGCCTCCAGGCCCTGGAACTGGCCCGGCAAGGGGCCAAGGTGGCGTTGGTGTCATCGGGCGACAGCGGCATCTACGGCATGGCGGGCCTGGCCCTGGAGCTCTGGCAGTCCCTGCCGGAGCAGGACCGCCCCCGATTCGAGGTGCACCCGGGGATCTCGGCCCTGCAACTGGCGGCGGCACGGGCCGGTGCGCCCCTGATGCACGATTTCTGCACCATCAGCCTGAGCGACAGGCTGACGCCCTGGGAGGTGATCGAACAACGGCTGCAGGCAGCGGCAGCGGGGGATTTCGTGGTGGCGCTCTACAACCCGCGCTCGAAGGGGCGCGACTGGCAGCTGAAGCGAGCTCAGGAGATTCTGTTGAACGGACGCCCAAGCACCACGCCGGTGGTGATGGCCAGGCAGCTGGGCCGTGCCGAGGAAGCCGTGGAGCTGACCGAGCTGGGATCCCTGCCCGCCGACAGCGTCGACATGCTCACCGTGCTGGTGATCGGCAACAGCAGCAGCCGGATCGCCGGCGGCAAGCTGGTGACGCCGAGGGGCTACCCCGGGGCCGAGCTCAGCTGACGCTGAACCGTGACTTGAATCGTGCAGTCGGGATGACAGGATTCGAACCTGCGGCCCCTTCGTCCCGAACGAAGTGCGCTACCAAGCTGCGCTACATCCCGATAGCGGGATTTTAGAAGATGACCTCCCTGCAGAAACCCGACTGGTTGCGTGTCAAGGCGCCGCAACGGGAGCGCATTGGCGCTGTGGCCGACATGCTGGTCGATCTGAAGCTGAACACCGTCTGCCAGGAAGCCAGTTGCCCCAACATCGGCGAGTGCTTCGCGGGGGGAACCGCCACCTTCCTGATCATGGGCCCCGGCTGCACCCGCGCCTGCCCCTACTGCGACATCGATTTCGACAAGAGCGTTCGCACCCTCGACCCCACCGAACCGGAACGGCTCGGGGAGGCGGTGGCCCGTCTGGGCCTCAAGCATGTGGTGATCACATCGGTGAACCGCGACGATCTCGATGACGGCGGCGCCTCCCAGTTCGTGGCCTGCATCGAGCAGGTGAAGGCGCGTTCGCCACTCACCACCATTGAATTGTTGATTCCCGATTTCTGCGGCAACTGGGATGCACTGGCCACGGTGATGAATGCAGCACCGCACGTGCTGAACCACAACATCGAAACGGTGCCCCGCCTGTACAGAACAGCGCGACCCCAGGGGATCTACGAACGCTCGCTGGAACTGCTGCAGCGGGTGCGGGATGGCTGGCCCCGGGCCTACAGCAAGTCAGGCCTGATGGTGGGCCTGGGCGAAACCGATGACGAAGTGCTCGAGGTGCTCAAGGATCTGCGTGAGCATCGGGTGGACATCGTCACCATCGGCCAGTACCTCTCGCCAGGTCCCAAGCACCTGCCGGTCGACCGCTTCGTGACCCCTGAGCAGTTCGAGAGTTACCGCCAGCAGGGGGAGGAAGAACTGGGCTTTCTTCAGGTGGTGAGTACGCCTCTGACCCGCAGCAGCTATCACGCCGGTGAGGTTCAGCGGTTGATGCTGGCGCATCCCCGCTGAACCTCAGGCGTCAACTTCCACCCGAAGGGGCCGGGGTGGGCCGGAACCGGCGTTCACAGCTCTGACGCAGGGCCAGCGGCGGCGGCTCAAGCAGCACAGGCTGGCCACGATCGAACACGGTTTCGGGCACCGTCGGCGCCTGATCGAGCTCGTAGCTGACCACGCGACCACTGGGCAGCACGTAGTCGTAGCG
>JBGKDM010000207.1:0-2196 GCA_042954165.1 Synechococcus sp. | reverse complement strand
TGCAGCGTTCCGTCTCCGAGGTTCCAGACGGTGCGTTGTGATCGGACGAGAATCTCTGCAGCATCACTGGCCTCGCCTGTGAAGGCCTCCTTCCACCGCTCCAGCTGCACGGATCCAGCCATGGTCAGATCCTGGGTGATCTGATTGAAGCGAGCGGTTTCTGCGAGCAGCCGTGCCTTGGTGTCGACGGCTTCAGCTCCCTGTTCGATCACCATCAGCGACAGGGCAGGCGTCCAACGCAGCCGATCACCCTTGATCAGGATTCGCTGGCCTTCAAGTTGCTGGATCTCCACCGCCCCCTCCAGAAGCACAAGGGCTCCGTCATTGAGCACGGTGGCCAGATCCGCTCTGATTTCGAAGGACGGTTGATTGTCGGTGTAGAGAACCGCATCGGGACGCCGTGCGCGGATCATCCTTCGGTTGAACTCGTATCGGGCTTCGGGACTGGTGAGGTCCCAGTCGCGGTCGCCCGTCGGTTTTTTCTGACGCAGCTCGAGGGAGCGAAACACAAAGGGAGGGGCTTCGGCTGAGGGGGCTGTCTCGCCCCCTCCACAACCGGTGAGCAACAGTGCGCCAGTCAAGGCTCCCAGTGTTGCTGTGCTGAGCCGCTGCCTCGTCAAAGCGGCGTCTCCAGTTCCAGGCGCTGCATCACCGGATTCGGTTTCGGCAAAGCATGACCGCTCGCCAGCCGGCCCCACACGAGGGATTCTCCCCAGTGCGCAGGCATCGCACCCTGATCGAGCTGGTCAAGCACCCTGTCGCTCAGGTCCGGGACCAACGGATGGAGGAGAAGGCCCACAAGGCGACAACATTCCAGCACTGCATAGAGATCTGCCCCAACGATGGCCTCCTGCCCTGGTTGTTTCATCAGGCTCCAGGGAGCCCGTTCATTGAGATAGCCGTTCGCTTCGATGGCGAGCTGAAGGACAGCTTCCGCCGCGCGATGAAAGGCCATGGCCGGCATCGCCTCGCGGACCGTGGCGATGGCGCTTTGAGCCTTCAGCTGGAGGGGATGGTCGATTGACACCACGTCACCGGCAGGTGGCACTGAATCGTTGAACCACTTGCGCGACATTGACGTGGTGCGATTCAGCAGATTGCCGATTGTGTTCGCCAGATCGTTGTTGACCAGATCGGTGAAACGCTGCTGCTGGAAATCGCCGTCATCTCCGAACTGAACGTCCCGCAGCAGATACCAGCGCACCGCATCCGTGCCGCAGCGGTCCAGCAGAGTGACAGGGTCGAGAACGTTGCCGAGGGATTTCCCCATCTTCTGGCCTTCCCGGGTCAGGAACCCATGGCCAAACACCCTCGCGGGCACTGGAAGACCCGCTGACATCAACATCGCCGGCCAGTACACGGCGTGAAAACGAAGAATGTCCTTGCCGATGACATGCATCTGCGCTGGCCATCCAACACTGATCAGTCGGTCGAGATCGACGGTGCCACCGTCATCCAGCAGGGCCGTGAGATAGCCAAGCAGTGCGTCGAACCAGACATAGAAGGTGTGTCCCGGATGGCCGGGGACTGGGAGGCCCCAGGAGACATTGACTCTGGAGATCGAAAAATCCCGAAGCCCCCCAGCGACGAAATTCTGGATTTCCTTGCGCCGGTTGGCAGGGGCGATGAAATCCGGCTGATTGATCAGTTGCTCAATCTTCTCCTGGAACTTGGAGAGGCAGAAGAAGAGGTTTTCCTCATCACGCCATTCGAGTGGTTTCTGATGGATTCCGCAGGTCGGAGCCTGGGCATCCGGCGCCTCATCCTTGAACTCCTCACATCCAACGCAGTACCAACCGGTCTGCCGCCCGACCCTGATGTCTCCGTTGGCTTCACAACGCTTGAAGAAGGCCTCGACAAGGGGGAGATGACGTTTGGCCGTGGTCCGCACGAAACGGTCGTTGCTGATTCCCCAGCGTTCCCAGAGGTCCTGGTAGGTGCTGGTGATCGCGTCGCAGTGATCCTGCGGCGTCACCCCCCGGGCCGCAGCTGTGCGCTGAATCTTCTGGCCGTGTTCATCAACTCCCGTGATGAACACGACGGCTTCCCCCTCCAGTCTCTGAAAGCGGGCAAGGGCGTCGCAGGCGATCGTGGTGTACGTGCTGCCGAGATGGGGTTTGTCGTTGACGTAGTAGAGCGGGGTCGTGAGGCTGTAGGTCATCTCTCCGCCTTCTGCTCCTGACATGGCCCACCAAA
>JBGKDM010000206.1:0-2534 GCA_042954165.1 Synechococcus sp. | reverse complement strand
GCGCTGCTGCCCGTCTGCAAGGCCCTGTTCGCCACCACCAATCCCATCCCCGTGAAAGCAGCCCTTGAACTGAGCGGCTGGCCCGTCGGCGCGCCCCGTCTTCCCCTTGTTCCCCTGGATTCCGCCATGCGAGATGCCCTGACCCAGACCCTGAATGCCCTGCGTCAGACCTGACGCCACGGCTGATTCACCTCAGGCACGCCGGTGCGTCCCGCCCGCGTCCCTTGTCCGACTGAACTGTCCCGATCTGACGACGCTTCCATGACTCCGATCTCCACCGCCAGCCGCGCACGCAACGGCCAAGCCACCGCCAAAGAGCCCTGCCTGCGGGTGATTCCCCTCGGTGGTCTCCATGAAATCGGCAAGAACACCTGCGTGTTCGAGTACGGCGATGATCTGATGCTGGTGGACGCTGGCCTGGCGTTCCCCAGTGACGGCATGCACGGCGTGAACGTGGTGCTTCCCGACACCAGCTTTCTGCGCGAGAACCAGAAGCGCATCCGCGGAATGATCGTCACCCATGGTCATGAAGACCACATCGGTGGCATTGCCCACCATCTCAAGCATTTCAATATCCCGGTGATCTACGGGCCCCGTCTGGCCCTGTCGATGCTCACCGGAAAGATGGATGAGGCCGGGGTGCGCGACCGCACCACCCTCCAGACCGTCGGGCCCCGCGATGTGGTGAAGGTGGGCCAGCACTTCTCCGTGGAGTTCATCCGCAACACCCACTCGATGGCCGACAGCTTTTCGCTGGCGATCACCACGCCGGTGGGCACCGTGATCTTCACGGGCGATTTCAAGTTCGACCACACCCCTGTGGATGGCGAGCACTTCGATCTGGCACGTCTTGCCCATTACGGCGATCAGGGCGTGCTCTGCCTGTTCAGTGATTCCACCAACGCCGAGGTGCCAGGCTTCTGTCCACCCGAGCGTTCGGTCTTCCCCAACCTCGACCGCCGCATGGCCGAGGCCGAAGGGCGGGTGATCATCACCACGTTTGCGAGCTCGATTCACCGCGTGGCGATGATCCTCGAGCTTGCGCTCAAGAATGGTCGCAAGGTCGGTCTGCTCGGCCGCTCCATGCTGAATGTGATCGCCAAGGCGCGGGAACTGGGCTACATGCGCGCCCCTGATGATCTGTTCGTGCCGATCAAGCAGATCAATGATCTGCCGGACCGTGAAACGCTCCTGCTGATGACCGGCAGCCAGGGCGAGCCCCTGGCGGCGCTGAGCCGGATCTCCCGTGGCGAGCACCCGCAGGTGAAGGTCAAGAGCACCGACACCATCATTTTTTCGGCCAGTCCGATTCCCGGCAACACCATTTCCGTGGTCAACACCATCGACCGGCTGATGATGCTCGGGGCCAAGGTGGTTTACGGCAAGGGCGAGGGCATTCACGTGTCCGGTCACGGCTTCCAGGAGGACCAGAAGCTGATGCTCGCCCTCACCAAGCCCAAGTTCTTCGTGCCCGTGCACGGCGAGCACCGCATGCTGGTGCAGCACGCCAGGACCGGCCACTCGATGGGTGTGCCGGAAGACAACACCCTGATCATCGACAACGGTGATGTGGTGGAGCTCACCGCTGATTCGATCCGTAAGGGTGACGCGGTCAAGGCCGGGATCGAGCTGCTCGATCAGTCCCGCAACGGCATCGTCGATGCCCGCGTGCTCAAGGAGCGCCAGCAGCTGGCGGAAGACGGGGTTGTCACGATCCTGGCCGCCATCAGCACGGATGGAGCGATGGTGGCTCCGCCACGGGTGAACCTGCGCGGGGTGGTCACCACTGCCGATGCCCGCAAGATGTCTCTCTGGACCGAGCGTGAGATCAAGTGGGTGCTTGAGAACCGCTGGAAGCAGCTCACCCGCAACACCGGTGGCAAGGCCCCTGAGGTGGACTGGATGGGTGTGCAGCGCGAGGTGGAGGTCGGACTCGGCCGGCGCATGCGGCGGGAACTGCAGGTGGAGCCCCTGATTCTCTGCCTGGTGCAGCCGGCCCCCGGTGGGACTCCTGTTTACAAGGGCCGGGCGGATGCCGAGCCCGACGATCGTCCGGCACCGCGCGGTCGCGGCGGGCGTGGTGGAAGGAATGGCCATGGTCGCTCGGGTCGCGAACGCGATCAGGCGCCGGCCCGTGTGATCACAACGCCTTCGGCAGCCAGGTCAGCGGCGGCGGCCAACCCTGCGCCAGCAGCAGCACCTGCGCCGGCAGCGGCTTCGAGTCCCGTGGCTTCGACTCCCGTGGTCAGTCGTGCCAAGCCGGAGCCGGAACCGGAGATGCCCGCAGGCCGCACTCGCCGCCGTCGCTCGGCGGCGGCCTGATCACTTCCATCACCATGGCCAGGCGTCGTCTATGGGCGGCGCCTGGAGGATCGCTCAGGACTTGATCACGGCGTTCATCGCCTAGTCGTTGACGGCGCTGGTTCCGCTTTGAAGCAGCCAGGGAGTGAGGTCAAGCAGTTCGGCCGAACCCTGGCTCTCGCCCTGGCGTTTGGAGCTGCGTTCAGGTGCGATCTCAATCACCGTCTCCCGTT
>JBGKDM010000205.1:0-2663 GCA_042954165.1 Synechococcus sp. | reverse complement strand
TTCACAACCCGCACGCGACCTCGCAGGTCCTCATTCAGGCGCTCCGCTGCCCGTGCCAGATCGAGCTTGATCACCTCGCTCGGGCAGGAGCCCACCAGGAACAGTGTCCTGATCTCCGGGCGCCGCTGCAGCAGTTCCCGGCAGACACGATCGAGCTCATCGTGGGCGTCGGCGAGCCCCGCCAGATCCCGCTCACTGAGAATCGCCGTGCCGAAGCGCGGTTCGGCGAAAATCATCACGCCAGCGGCGCTCTGGATCAGATGGGCGCAGGTTCGTGAGCCCACCACCAGAAAAAAGGCATCGGGCATGCGGCGATGCAGCCACACGATTGAAGTGAGGCCGCAGAACACCTCCCGCGGCCCCGACTCCTTCATCAAGTTGGCGCTCATTGTGATCAGGGCGCTGCGTCACCCTTCACGTTGGCCGCGGCATCCGTCGAAGGCCGAAGTGCCTCAGAACTCTTCGGGATCAGAGCCGGCGGCGGAAGCGATCGTCGCGGAAGCTGCCGGCATCATTGCTGTCACCGCCGTCGACACGGCTGAGCCTCCAGACGTTGCGACTGATGCGTCGAGCCTTGAGGCCTCCGCGTTCCACGCTGTCGGAACCGGGCTTTGCCCCGAGCAGCAGGCTCACTTCCTGGGTGCTGAGTGGTGCACCGGTTTCGATCGCAAGGGCGGTGAGCTCCAGCCGCTGTTTCAGCTGACGCATGGATTCGGAGGCTTCCCGGCCAGGGGCCCCCAGCCAGGGAAGCTCCACCTGACCTTCATTGGCGAGCCGCTGCATCAGGCCGTAGCTCACCAGTCCGAGGGCCTGCTCGGCATTCAGTTCTGTGGCCAGTTCAGTCGACTGAGCTGAACCCTTGCTGGATGACGCCATCAGACCGGAAGCAGATGGGCGGAAGGTATCGGCTGTGTGCCAAAAATCAAGCTGACGGCTGCTTTTTGTTGCTGTCCTTCCGGTAAGATCCGCCGCATGAATCGTTTCGCCGGCTTCGACAACCGGGAGCGGCGGCGGAGCGGGAGCGCGATCGTCACCGGCACGGAGGTGCATGACCCCGCTGGTGGAGCCAGCTGCGTAGTCACGACGGACTCCGAATCACCCCGTCTGCTGCGTCAGAACAGCCACGTGCAGTCGATCGAGCTGCGCACGTATGTGTTCATCGACTCGCTGCAGCCCCAGCTGGCTGCCTACATGGGCACGGTCAGTCAGGGCTTCCTGCCGATTCCCGGAGATGCCTGCCTCTGGATGGAGGTGTCACCCGGAATGGCGGTGCACAGGGTCACCGACATCGCCCTGAAAGCCAGCAACGTCCGACTCGGCCAGATGGTCGTTGAGCGTGCCTTCGGATCGATGGCTCTGTATCACCGGGATCAGAGCACGGTGATTCATTCCGGCGATGTCGTTCTGGAAGCGATCGGCAGCTCCATCGAGCAGCGGACCCCTGCGGATGTCAGCTGGACCGAGGTCATCCGTGCGATCACCCCGGATCATGCGGTTCTCATCAATCGCCAGAACCGCCGTGGCTCGATGATCGAGGCAGGCATGAGCATGTTCATTCTCGAAACCGAACCTGCTGGCTACGTGCTGATCGCCGCAAATGAGGCGGAGAAGGCCTCCAACATCACGCTGGTTGATGTGAAGGCGGTCGGAGCCTTCGGGCGGCTCACCCTTGCCGGTCGTGAGGGTGACGTTGAAGAGGCAGCCGCGGCGGCCATGCGAGCGATCGAAATGGTCAACCGCCGCTCAGCGATGCGCTGATCCTGGTTCAACTTCAGGTCTGATTCAGGTTTGACTCTGGCTGAGTCCGAGACGGCTCCTAAGCCGTGGAGCCAGCGTTCTTGCGGCCTTGCCACGGCTCCCCAGCCTCGAGAGCTGGAATTCATTCAGTTCGCCGTAACTGCAGCGTGCCTCGCGCACCCAGAACAGGGATTCGATGCCCGCGTCGGGGTAGGCAGGTGCCCTGAGAAGCTCTCCCCAGCAAACCCCCTCGGCCTCCTCAAGGCAGCGACCTTCCGGTGAGCACAGCACCATGGCGCTGCGGAAACAGGCTGTTCTGTAAGGCTCATCTCCCAGGGCCTGCACCAGCTTCTTGATCTTGGCGGCGTCACTGGCTTCAAACCGTGCGGTGTAAAGGCCAGGGGCCCCATCAAGGGCATCAACCTCAAGGCCTGAATCATCAGCAAGGGCCCAGGTGCCAGTGCGCAGAGATGCGGCTTCAGCCTTCAGGCGGGCATTCTCGAGATAACTGGACCCTGTCTCCTCGACATCAAGATCAGTGGGCTGACGCCTCACCACAATCGGCAGCGGACCGAGCATCCGAGCGATTTCCTCAACTTTGTGAGGATTGCCGCTGGCAATGGTCAGAACAGGCTGGATCACACCGCTCGAAACACGGCCTCCATTGTGAGGTCTAGGGGTAGGGGTGCTCTCGAATCTGGATAATCTGTCGCGCCGTTGATGGAGTCAGAGGTGGTTGAACATTCCACCCCTGCCGAAGCAAGGCCCTGGCTCCACACGTGAAGTTATGCACGTGACACGGGTTTGCAAGCGTTTGTCTTGGCGCCCTCACGGAACTTCGAACAGCCCTTGCGAACAGTGGGTGACAGGGGTATTAGCTGCTCTTATCAAGTTCACTATGGACAGTGATGCGGCAGTTGCGTCAA
>JBGKDM010000204.1:0-2923 GCA_042954165.1 Synechococcus sp. | reverse complement strand
TCACGGCAACAGTTGAATCAGTCATGGCTGGTCATGGCGGCCGCATCGATTGCAGTTTCTAGGATTGGGTCCGGTGGGCCCATTCGAGCCCTGGAGGAGGAGATCCGTGGGTGAAGGCTGGCAGCTGATGCGCATCCGGGGTATTCCCCTCCGGGTGCATCCAAGTTGGTTTCTGATCGTGTCCCTGATCACTGTGGTGGCCCAGCCCAACTGGTCGGCTGTTCCTGCGGTGCAGGCTCTCGGGATCTGGAGTTCCTGGATTCTCAGTCTGCTCACGGCGCTCCTCCTGTTCGTCTCGGTGCTGCTCCATGAGCTGGGTCATTCGCTGGTCGCCCTGCGTGAGGGCGTGAAAGTGCGCAGCATCACCCTGTTTCTTCTTGGCGGTGTCGCCAGTGTGGAGAAGGAGTGCGCCACGGCGATGGGTGCATTCCGGGTCGCCGCTGCAGGCCCACTGGTGAGCCTTGTCCTCGGGGGGGGGCTGCTGCTCAGCGTTCACGGAGCGTCTCACCTCAGCCCGATTCTCGGTCGTCTGGTGTCCGAACTCGCGGTGGTGAACATCGTGCTGGCCCTGTTCAATCTGCTTCCTGGCCTTCCTCTGGATGGAGGCCTGATTCTCAAGGCACTTGTCTGGCAGGTCACGGGCAGCCAGCGGCGTGGGATTCAGGTGGCCACGGCCACGGGCCGAGCCCTGTCGTTGTTCGCGATCTTGATGGGGATCTGGCTCTTTCTTGCCAAGTCCGGAGGCATCGGTGCGTTCTGGTTGGTGATGCTCGGCTGGTTCGGGCTCAGCGCGTCCCGCAGTCAGACGCAGGTGCTGATGCTCCAGAAGGTGCTGCGGGATCTCAGGGTTGAACGTGCAACGGCTCGCCGCTATCGCGTGCTTGAGGCGGATCAACCACTCCGCCGCCTGAGTGAGCTCCGTCTGGGTGGTCAGGAGGGGATCGTCGATGATGCAAGACCGGCTGACTGGGTTCTGGTGACCCGTGGAGGGCGCTGGATCGGCACCGTGGATGATGCGCCGCTGCGGGACCTTCCCGTGCAGCAATGGGATCGGCAGACCCTGGCGGATCATCTTCAGCCGCTCGACTCCTTGCCCTCGATGTCGGAAACGGAGCCGTTGTGGAAAGCAGTGCCGGCCCTGGAATCGAGCCCACAGGGGCGCCTGCTGGTGATCAACCGTGCCGGTCTTCCCTGCGGAACGCTGGAACGGGGCGATGTGGGGGAAGCGGTCCTCAAAGCCCTGAACCTCCGACTCCCTGCACCCATGCTCGAAGCCGCACGGCGCCAGAACGGCTACCCCTTCGGTCTGCCTCTGGTGCAGGCTGTTGCCTCCATGCAGGCCTCCGGACTTCTGGATGAGGAGCCCGGCGGTCAGAGGCCATGAGTCAGAGGCCATACAGGGATCTGCGCTGCTCCAGTTCCTGCCATTCCTCCGGGCTGAGGTCCCGCATTTCCCACCGGCAGTGAGGCCACAGCGTCTGGATGCTCTCCTCCAGCGCCTGGATGATCCTGCTCCGTGCCGGAGCCGCCCAGGGCGGGGATGGTGAGCTGCCGAACACGCTCCGCCAGAGCTCTGCCGGTGGCGTCAGCAGGATCTCGCCATGCTGGAGGAGATGGCCGCGCCGCCAGAACTGGGCACTGCCGATGCGCTTGTGACCAGACGCATCGACCAGATCGGCCCTGGTGGCACTGCCGAAGCAGTTGGTCTGGCCACCCATGGCTGTCTCCTGGCCGGGATGCAGCGGCAGGCCGAGATGCTCGAATGCTCCCATCAGCCACTCAGTGGTGCGGCCATAGGCTTCACGGCGACCCCGTGGTGCATCAGGCCAGACCAGGGCATAGGTCAGGCCAGTCGCATGGAGCACTGCGCCACCCCCGCTCGGACGTCGGACGCGTTTCAGCAGTCCCTGCTGCTCGAGGGTGAGCCAGTGATCATCGCTGACCCTCTGATGGTGACCCAGGGACAACCAGGCCCCCGGCCAGGTGTAGAAGCGCAGGATTGGTCCCGTCATCCTGCCCGTGACGCACTGGTCGAGCAGCCAGGCGTCGAGAGCCATCTGCAGCGTCCCCTCCAGATGCATCTCCGGCAGACGCCACCCCGGAACGGTCGGGGTCGGCCGGCAGGATGCGTTCATCGATTGGTCGCACATGGAGCTGGGTGATCTGCTGGTGGCGGTGCCTCTCGGGCTCCTGGCGGGCGCCCTGGCAGGCCTGCTGGGCATCGGCGGTGGTTTGATCTTCGCGCCGCTGCTGCTCTGGATGGGGCTTTCACCGCATCAGGCCCTGGCCACAAGCACCTTCGCCATTGTTCCCACGGCGATGGGAGGGAGTGTCACCCACCTGCGCCAGCGTTCGATTCCGTGGCGGGAGGGTCTGATCCTCGGTGTGTCGGCGTTTCTCTCGGCATTGCTGTTCAGTCGCCTGGGGCGCCTCGCGGACGGGTGGCACCTTCTCTTTCTTCAGAGCGTGATGTATCTCGTGCTCACCGTCACCATCCGTTCTGAGGAAGTGGAGGCTGCGTCGGATGCAGTGGATCCGCTGCCGCTCCTCGGACTCGGTGGTGTTGGGGTGGTGGCAGGCCTGGCGGGAGGGCTTCTGGGGCTGGGAGGCGGTCTGGTGATGGTGCCGCTGATGGTCAGAACCCTGTCGGTTCCGATCCGTCTTGCCATCCGCTTCAGCTCCCTCGCCGTGGCCTGTTCAGCAAGCGCCGCATCGCTCCAGTTCCTGGTGGAGGGTCGGGGGCAGCCTTCCATGGGGTTGCTGCTGGGCGGTACAGCTGCGGTTGCTGCTCAGTGGAGCGCGTCAAGGCTGGACCATGTGCGCCCGGGGCTGCTTGCCACGCTGCTGCGGGCGCTTGCCTTGCTCCTGGCTCTGGACAGTGGTCGCCGGGCCCTGCAGTTGGCCCTGCAGATGCCTTGACCTC
>JBGKDM010000203.1:0-1653 GCA_042954165.1 Synechococcus sp. | reverse complement strand
GCTGTGTAGGTGGCCAGTTGGAGCTGACCCAGCAGGCTACCCAGCAGGTGTTCCCGCCATTGATTCGAGGTCCTCATCGCCTCATTCTTGACCGTTTGGATCGATTCGCCAGCTGGGCCCTTGTCAATTGAGATTTTCCTGGCCGTCTTGTTGCCTTCAAGATGGTGCTTGGTTGCTCGCGTATCCGTTTGTCCCCCAGCCATCTTTCCAGTCGCATGGCCCGCTGGGGTGCTGTGATCCTGGCCATCTACATCGTCATGGCTGTGTTGACGCCGTTGCTGTTGGCGGCGGGGCTGCTGCCTGATCCCAATGCGGGTCTGGACAATCCGATTTACGCGTCTCCCTCCTGGCAGCACTGGTGCGGGACTGACCGTCTTGGGCGCGATGTCTGTGTGCGCACTCTTCAGGGCAGTGGTGTGGCCTTGCAGGTCGTCCTTCTCGCCGTTGCCTTGGCGCTTTTGATCGGGGTGCCCCTGGGTATGGCGAGCGGTTATTTCGGGGGGGCTCTCGACAGGGGGCTGGTTCTCCTCATGGACACCCTCTACACCTTGCCCGTGCTGTTGCTCTCGGTCGTTCTGGCGTTTCTGCTCGGACGTGGAATCCCCAACGCTGCGGCTGCGTTGTGTGTTGTTTATGTCCCTCAGTACTTCCGCGTGGTTCGTAATCAGACCGCGCAGGTGAAGGCCGAGCTCTTTGTCATGGCGGCTCGATCGCTAGGAGCCGGCCCTCTTTGGATCCTGCGTCGTTATCTGCTGAGGAATGTCATCACCTCGGTGCCTGTTCTGGTCACGCTGAATTCCGCAGATGCGGTGTTGGTGCTGGGTGGGCTCGGTTTCCTCGGCCTTGGATTGCCTGAGACTGTCCCTGAATGGGGGGGAGATCTGAATCTGGCCCTGGCGGCTGTCCCGACGGGAGTCTGGTGGACTGCCCTTTACCCCGGTCTGGCGATGTTCGTGCTTGTGCTCGGATTGTCGTTCCTTGGAGAGGGCCTAGAGAGCTGGATCAGTGCCCCGAGCGATGCGGATGCTTGAACAGACTCACCTCTGAGGGCTGGTTCGCGCCACAATTCTGTTGTTGAAGTGAGCGGCCATGCCCTGGTGGATCACCCTGGTGCTTCTGTCTCTGGGAACTGTCCTGTGGGTGTCGGGTCGTTCGAATCCCGATGATGTCATCGGCCTGTTGGAGCAGATGCTTGCTATCGCCCTGGGCCTTGTCGTGTTGTTTGTCGGTCGCAACCTCGTGCTTGAGGCCTCAGCGCTTGTGTTGGCCTTGCGGTTGCCAGCTGCTCGACGCAATCATCCTGTCGTCCAACCGTCGCGGTCTGGCAAGGATGTTTTGATGCCGTTCTGAAACCTCTTTCTGAGAGATCTGTTCGGTAACCGATCGAGATCGATCAGCAGCGAAGTTTCAAAGATCGAGGCAGCTCTTCCACAATTTCACCCAACGCATTCAGTTCCGGATACGGTCTTCCTGTGCTACTGCACCATTCCGCGACCTCTGGGTAGGCCCATTCGAACAGCCGCCGTTGGTAGAGGTCGGGTGATAACCCTTCTCCACGGCTAGGGAGCACTCCAGCTTCCCGTCGCTGCCGGACCGCCTCGAACAGCAGGGTCGCTCCAGCGACGGACACGTTCAGGGACTGCACCATTCCCC
>JBGKDM010000202.1:0-4406 GCA_042954165.1 Synechococcus sp. | reverse complement strand
AACCTGGTGGACGACATGCAGCTGAGCCGGCGCCAGCTCTCCACGGCGATCTGCGACCGCGAGGGCCTTCCCCCCGTGCTCTGGGGCCACAGTGACGGCCCCGGATCCCGTTCCATCAACGCCCGGGTCTCGAACCGCAAGATCAAGGACGCCGGATTTGCCTTCAGCTCCCCCTCGATGCTGGAACCGGTGACGGCGGCGCACTCCTGAAACCGGCAGGATATTAATTGCCATTCATGCAAAAAATTAAGAGGCCCGCCTGGAACATGACAATGAAATTGCTTCTTTCAAGTCACTGTTATGCGCCCACGAAAAGCTGAACCAAAGTAAAAATTGCGCACAGCTCAGAAAAATCTTTCACAAAACACAATCACTTGAGTGAACTTCCATTGACTCTGCGGTCATTGATTTTTCACGCCCATACAGTGAGTGAAAGATTGAAGCCAAAGTTCCGACCTAGTGAAGCCAGCCGCAATTCCGGACAACGAAAGCGACCGGCTCAAAGCACTCAGTGAGTACAGGATCCTCGGAACCCGCCCCGAGGAGTCCTATGACGACATCACGCGCATGGCCTCACTGGTCTGCCAGACCCCGATTGCGCTGCTCAGCCTTGTGGATGTGGACCGGCAGTGGTTCAAATCCAAGGTGGGCGTCGACGCCACCGAAACGCCGCGGGACTGGTCGTTCTGCGCCCATGCGATCCACGCACCGGAGCCACTGGTCGTGCGCGATGCGCTCTGGGATGAACGGTTTCACGACAACCCGCTCGTGTGCGGCGACCCGAAGATCCGCTTCTATGCCGGGTTTCCCCTCAGCAACATGGGAGGGCAGCGGATCGGAACCCTGTGCGTGATCGACCGCGAGCCCGGCGAGCTCTCGGCGGTGCAGGTCGAGGTGATGGAGGCCCTCGCCCGGCAGGTGATGGCCTTTCTGGAGCTGCGCAAACGCTCGATCCGGCTGATGCAGGCGTTCTGCTCCTCGGAAGCCAGCCCGGGGATGATTGCCACCTGCAGTTACTGCCGCAAAGCCCGCAATGAAGAGGGGCGGTGGGTGTACCTCGATCAGTTCCTGAGCCGACACACCGAGCTGCAGTTCTCCCACGGGATCTGCGACGGCTGCATCGAGGAGCACTTCCCGGATGTGATGACTGCCTGGAAGGCCGAGGAGGCCGGCGCCGGGGACAAGTCTGAGCCTCCCGCCGCCGACTCCCCGGACTGAATGCCCCTCAGAGCCCGCCGAGGGAGAGGGACAGCTGCAGGGTGGTGAAACCCACCACGAACACACCACCGAGCAGCAACAGCTCCTGGCGACTGTTCGCCATCAACAGAACAGCGGATCCCACCAGCAGCGAACCGAAGAACACAAATGGGAGCTGGAGTTCCAATGTGTTGAAACCTTGCTACGCACCACCCTTGCACGGCTGTGTGAAGCGAATGTCATGACAACGGCGTCACAACTGCTGTCCGGAGCTGACTGCTTCAAGTTTCTTTGCAGGATCCACGATCACGGATGGGGCTATGCCAGCCACTGATCGGCGTCCATGATCCGCTTGATCAGCAGACCGAGCCGCTTGAATTCGGCGAAATTGAGATCCTTCACCGCCTGATCAAGGCCGCAGTCGACCCAGGCGCCGTCGCGCTTCTCGTAGATCGTGAAATCCTGCTCGAGGCTGTCGCGGCGGATGCAGTAGGTGATGCCGTCCTCATGCAGGAAGTCGGCGGAGTGAAGCTGCAGGGCCATGGCGCTCAGGGGGTGCAGGGTCCGTTGGCGGTGACGATCACCTCATCGCCGAGCTTCACCGAACTGAGCAGGGTCCTGAGCACCGGCTCCTTGACGTTGAGGCAGCCACCGGTGACCTTCTCACCGACGCGAGCCTCGTTGTTGCTGCCGTGGATCGCGAAGCTGTACCAGCGGAATTTGCCGTCGTAGACGTTGAAGGTGAAGGGCTGCGCGACGCTGTCGATCGGCGCCAGGCTGATGTAGCCGATGCCGTATTCGCCCACCTCGCCGTCGCCCTTGAAATCGATCGCATTCATGTTGGCGAACAGGGTGGAGCGGAGCTCCTCCTCAGGGCGACCCGAGCGGGCGATCAGGGCCGGATCCATCACGAACTGATCGTCGCTGAGAATCGCATTCACCCTGAAGCGCCCCAGCGGGGTGTAGCCCTCCTCAAAGCGGGTGCCGGCGCAGGTGACGCCGTAGCGGCCGTAGCCCACCTGAAAAGCGGTGACGTCGCCGTCGCGGGAGAACTCCCCCTGACTGCCGCCGGGGTTGGCCAGATCAATCGCAATCGTGATCGGCGCGGCCGTGGCCTCGCCACCACTGCCCGAATCCAGCGTCTCCCTGGCTCCGCAGCCGGCCAGAGCAAGGGCCAGGCCGATCGCGGCGAACGGACAACGGCGGCGCATGGCCAGGCGGGGCATCGGAACGCAGAGCATCTGAAGGCCATGTTGGCGAAGCCGGAGGGCTTTGCATCAGCGGCCACCACAGCGGCAGCCGCCATCGGTCAAGGTGGTGCATCACCAGAACCTCGATGGATCAGACCGAACGCAACAACTGGGCCCGGATCGCCGAAAACCTCGAGGCCAGCGGAGCCACCGAAAGCTGGTTCTATCAACGGGCCCGCGCCATCGCCGACGGCAAGCCGGACCCGATGCCGAATGTGTCGGACCTGATGGGCAACGCCCCCGGCGAAGCGGCCTGAGCGCGGAACGGGCCGGGCCGTTTCGCCGGGCCAAGGCTGTGATCCCGGCGATCGGTTTTCCCTCCCCGACGGCGTCTCGCCCCGGGGACGACGCTCCATAGGGTTCCGGCAGTGATCACAACGCCATGACCGACGCCAACACCGCCAGCAACGGCCAGAACTGCGGAGGCAAGCGCAAGGCGATGCTCGCCTATGGCGTGGTGCAACTCTCGGCCACCGTGGTGTCAGCCCTGTCGCTGGCGGCCATCGCCCTGGGCCTCTGCGCGATCAAGCAGGAGAGCAAGGCCTTCAACGGCTGCGTCGAGGACATCGTGGCCTCAGGCAAGGGCACGGCCGCTGCGGTGCGCTTCTGCAACGGCGGCAACTGACGCCTCTGTGCCAGCCCAGCTTCTGGTCCACACCCAACTGGCACAGTGCCAGTTGCTGGGCTTAGTATTCAGCCGTGAGGAGAAAAACCTCCCGGAGTGGAAACAAGGACACACGCCTGGGATGTTTTAAGAGCCCCTGCCTTCGGCGGGGGTTCTTTTTTTTTGGTCACCAGGCACGGGAGTGATCAGAACCGGTGCTTCTGCCTATGGAAGCCCCCGGCAGCGTCGCCACAATGCAGGCACGGACGTGGACGACGTCTGAGGGGGAACGAAGGAGGAATGGACACCCTCCTTTTTTTGTCGGTCTGCCCCGAGCCTGAAGCGTCACCCACAGCGATGGGCAAGGACACCGATGCGGCGGGCAACGGGCAGCGCTATTCCGAAGACAACCGCTCCGCCCTGCCGTGGCACGCCCCATCCCCCAGCGCCGGCCTGCAGGCGGCGAAGCCCCGTCGTCGCCCTGGCTCAGGATTGCGGGCTGGCTGGAAGCGGCACTGGTTCAGACCCTGCTGAACCTGGCCCTCTGGCCGCTGAAACTGATCTACCGCCGCCCCCAGGAAACCTGGCCGGCCTGGTTCGCCAACCAGAAGCTCTGCGCCGTGGATCGGCGCTTCTGCTGAAGGCCGCTCCGCCGCAGCTCAACGCTGACAGCTGGCCCGGAACCGCATCGAGGGATTGCTGCGCCCGTGCTTGGTGGCACGGCCACTGACGCGGCGGCGCCAGGCACGGAACGAGGACGGCTTGAGCTCAGAGCGCATCAGGGCGATCACCTCGGCCTCAGCCAGACCGAACTGATAGGCGATCGCTTCAAAGCTGGTGCGATCCTCCCAGGCCATTTCGATGACACGGTCGATGTCCTGATCCGTGAGCGGCTTCGGCGAATCCATGGGGGAGGTTCAGTGCTCCGGCAGTTCATGGAGGAGCACGGCCCAGTCCGACTCACTGAGGGGCTCGCGCCCGGCGGTCGGCACGGGCAGGTGCGGGGGTTCAGCGGGGCCTTCCGCCGCAGCCAGGGCAAAGGAGCGCTCCAGCTCCGCCTTGGCCGCTCCAAAGGGGTAGGTCATGAAAAAGAGGGATCAGCCCACCGATCCCCTGATTTCGACACAGTTACGTTACGCAACAAATTCCGGGGCCGCGAGGGGCCAGTGGTGGTAAAGCGCCGCAATCGGGCCGCTGGCAGGCGAGACTGGTTTTATGGCTGTCCGTCTCCCGGATCCACCCCCCCACCAGCAGTTGTTTCCTGCCGGGGGATGGCTCGTGAACGGGCAGCAACGGCTCCTGATGCAGTTCAGGCCCCAGACCTCCCGGATGGGAGCGTCGCAGGTGGAACTGCG
>JBGKDM010000201.1:0-1706 GCA_042954165.1 Synechococcus sp. | reverse complement strand
CCTTCGAGACGGTCGTAGAGACCATGGGCCGCGTCACTGGCCACCGCCTCGTAGTCGTGACGGGAGTAGTAGTGGCGGCCGAAGCGCTTCCAGTGCTCCTCCATGATCTCGGCGACGCTGCAGCGGCGCTTGGCCAGGATCTGCAGCCAGAACAGCACGGCCCAGAGGCCGTCCTTCTCCCGCACATGGTTGCTGCCGGTGCCGAAGCTTTCCTCGCCGCAGAGGGTGATCCGGCCCGCATCCAGCAGATTGCCGAAGAACTTCCATCCCGTGGGGGTCTCGAAGCATTCGATGCCGAGCTCCTTGGCCACCACATCCACTGCGGCACTGGTGGGCATGGAGCGGGCCACCCCGGCCAGGCCTGAGGCGTAGCCGGGGGCGAGGGTGGCGTTCGCCGTCAACACCGCAAGGCTGTCGCTGGGGTTCACGAAGCAGCGTTGACCCAGGATCATGTTGCGGTCACCGTCGCCGTCGCAGGCGGCACCGAAGCGGTAGTCGTCACTCTCCAGCAGCAACGCCGCCAGATCATGGGCATAGGTGAGATTGGGGTCGGGGTGACCCTTCCCGAAGTCTTCCAGGGGTGTGCCATTGCGGACGCTGCCTTGCTTGGCCCCGAGCAACCCCTCAAACAGCCGAATGGCGTAGGGGCCGGTCACCGCGTGCATGGCATCAAAGGCCAGCGGGAAATCGTTGCGAATCAGCTCGCGGATGCTGTCGAAGTCGAACAGCTCCTGCATCAGCGCCACAAAGTCGACGACGCCGTCGATCACCTCAACCTGCATGGCGCCGATGTGGTGCTGCCCCTCGGCCTCCAGGCTGATCGCGCCTGCCTCGACGATCGAATACTGCTCGAGCGTGGTGGTGCACGCGAACACCGCATCGGTGAAGGATGCAGGGGTGGGGCCCCCATTGGCTCCGTTCACCTTGACCCCGAAATCACCATCCGGGCCGCCGGGGTTGTGGCTGGCGGACAGGATGATGCCTCCGATGGCCTGGCGGCTGCGGATCAGATGGGAGGCGGCTGGGGTTGAAAGGATGCCCCCGGTGGTGGTGATCACCTTGCTGACACCGTGGGCGGCCGCCATCCGCAGAATCACGTCAATGGCACGACGATTGCCGTAGCGCCCGTCTCCCCCCAGCACCAGGGTGCCGCCTTGAACGCCGGGCAGGGTGCGGAAGATCGCTTCGATGAAGCTTTCCAGGTAGTGGGGTTGCTCGAACTGCTCGCTGCTCTTGCGCAGCCCCGACGTGCCTGGCTTCTGATCGGTGAACGGTGCCTCGAGGCGGACCTGTCGGAGGGTGGAGTCCGCGGGTGCCGTTGTGGTCATCACGAGAACGTGGCTGTCTGGAGCACATAAACACGGAAATCCGGTTCGCTCCTGTGGCCGTGACCACTTCTTCCAGCGCGTGGTCGCGGTCAGTGTTCTTCAAGGGAACCGGCCCACCTGCCCTCGGGCAGCGCCTCAGGTTTGGCTGGTTCTGAGACTGGCCTGGCTGGGCAGGGTCGGTTTTCCAGATGCTTTGGGTTTCACCGGGTCAGCACACACCACGGTGATGCGCCTGGCGGGTCGATCGATGCTGTCGCGGCGGCGGTAGCTGTTGGCAGCGGAGACCTTGGCTGTCTGCAGCAGTTCCCAGAGCGCATCTTTGCAGGAGGCTGGTAGCCGGGGATGGTCCAGGAGTGGATCGGCCAGGTCGCGCGTTGC
>JBGKDM010000200.1:0-3281 GCA_042954165.1 Synechococcus sp. | reverse complement strand
GTGGCGCCAGCACCCAGCTCAGGGCCCAGACCAGATCCTCACTGGCCGTGGTCAGAAGCATCAGGTTGACGCTGTGCACGACCGTGAGAATCAGCGTGGAGGTGTTGAGCCCGAGTTCCGCGGAGCGTCGACTGACCACGAAAGGCCCAAGACTGAAACCGCCGATCTCAAGCGGTCCCAGCCGGAGAAGCTCCCAACCGGGCCAGGACGTAAGGGTTGCACTGAATTCGTTGGCAGGCCGCAGCGGCAGCAGTGCCGGCGTGGGCCCCGTAGGCAGAAGCGTGGCAAGCAGTCCTGTCCCCACGGCCAGCACGGAGAGCAGCGCCAGGGAACGCCACCAGACTCTGGCGGGAAGTCCACTGCACAAGGTCACCCCCAGAAGCATCCCCAACAACGACACACGCCACAGGGGGCCGGCGAGCACGGGGGTCAGCAGAAACATGAGCACCCAGGCCAGTTTCAGCCTGGGGTCAAGCCAACGCAGCCAACCGGCCCTGCCATCGACGAACTGGCCGATGGGAATCTGACGCAACCAATCCATCGCTCAGCTGGAGCGGCTCTGCTGTCGGGCCAGATCACGTTCGGCATCTCTCTGCTGCTTGCCGCGCCAGAACAGTTTCAGAGGGGTTCCCTCGAAACCAAGCCCTTCCCGGATCTGACGTTCCACGTAACGGCGATAGGTATCTCCGAACAGCTTGGGCTCATTCACGAACAACGTGAAACTGGGTGGTCGGCTCGCTACCTGGGTTCCGTAGTAGAGGCGCCCCTGGCGACCGCCGCGGGTTGTCGGTGGACTCCGCCAGCTCAAGGCCTCCTTGAGCACTTCATTGACCACGGAGGTGCTGACACGACGCCGATGCTGCTCAACAGCAAGCGCAGCCAACGCGAAAATGCTGTCCACCCGTTGACCGGTCAGCGCCGAGGTGAACAGCATCGGCGCCCAATCGAGGAAGTAGAGCTTGGCCCGCAGCTCCTTTTCCATCGCCGGCATGGTGTGGCTGTCCTTCTCGACGGCATCCCACTTGTTGACCACAACAACACAGGCCCGCCCCTCGTCTTCAATCCGGCCGGCCAGGCGCTGATCCTGCTCGGTGACCCCATCAAGGGCATCAATCACCAGCACGCAGACGTCACTGCGCTCAATCGCCTTGAAACTGCGGTTGATACCGAAGAACTCCGGGCCATAGTTGACACTCCTGCGCCTGCGGATGCCCGCCGTGTCCACCAGCTTCCAGGGCAACCCCTGCCGTTCGATGCTGGTGTCGATCGTGTCGCGGGTGGTTCCCCGGATCGGGCTGACAATCGCCCGCTGCTCACCGCAGATGGCGTTGAGGAGACTCGATTTACCCACGTTCGGACGACCGACAATCGCCATCTGGATCGGCTCATCCCCGTCACCCTCCTCATCTTTGGGAGGGAGGAATGTGAGGACCTGATCCAGAAGGTCACCGGTGCCAGCCCCATGAATCGCCGAGATCGGATGGGGCTCTCCGAGGCCGAGCCCCCAGAATTCAGCCGCCATTGCCAGCCCCTGGTCAGGCGACTCGCACTTGTTGACCGCCAGCAACACAGGGCAGTTCTGGGTCCGCAACCACTCGGCGATGGCTTCATCCGCAGCCGTGACACCCTGCTGGCCATCCACGATCACCAGGGCAACACAGGCCTCGGCCATGGCGAGATTCGCCTGCTCCCGGATTTCGGGCAGGAACTCACTGTCGTCGTCAAAGACCAGTCCACCGGTATCGACGACCTTGAATTCCCGGTCGCCCCAGTACCCATCCTGGTAGGTACGGTCACGGGTCACCCCGGGCTCGTCGTGGACGATCGCCTCACGACTGCGACAGAGACGATTCACCAGCGTTGATTTCCCAACGTTGGGGCGACCGATGATGGCAACGACCGGACGCGCCACGAGATACCACAACTGAACGTGTTCTGACCCTACAGAGGCGCGAAAGTCAGAATTTTTTCTTTTGCGACGCATGAGACCCACATCGGGTCGCTATCCGTGGGTTGGTTCTCTCCGTCTCGCGGGCGGCTCCTCCGATGATCGAACTGATCGCCGCATTGGTGGTCGACCTCTCCGACCAGAAACTCACGGTGTATGACCGCCACGACCAGGTGGTTCGGGTGATCCCCGTCAGCACCGGCAAGGCCAGCACACCGACGCCGACTGGAGTGGGATCCGTACGGACGAAATACCGCTCCGTGACCATGCGTGGCCGGGGCTATGTGGCACCGGGGGTCCCCTATGCCATGTGCATCACCGCCAATGAAATGATCTGCCTGCACGGCGCACCCTGGCAGGAGGATGCCGGCGAAGCCTTTGGTGTTCCCCGCAGCCATGGCTGCGTGCGCATGCCCACCCAGCAGGCGCGGTGGCTGTTCGAGAACACCCCGAAGGGAACCGAAGTGCTGATTCAGATCTAACCCTGAACCTGACGTGATCGGCCGCGTCAGAGAAGACGAAGTCTGCAATCAGCTCACGGGCAGGTCACCGGGGTGGCCTGCCACGGGATCTCGGGGAGGGTCAAGCGGCACCGGACATGGGCCATCGACCGCGAGGGGCTCGCCCCGTTCAGCCAACCAGGCGAGAAGCCAGTTGACGGCAGTGGCGCGTCGGGTGCGGCGGGGATAAAGCTCGCCGATCTTGTAGCCCCCGAAGCCCATCTGCTCCTTGAGCAGCTGCTTGAGGGGCTTGGGCACGGAACGGGTCAGGGCGACGGAGGCAGGCCGGGTCGCGATCACCTCAGGCCCCTGGGGAAAAGCAGTACGCCAGGCGTCCGGCGTGTCTGGACCTGCGGTCCAGAGGCCTGCGGGTGACTGGTCAGCAGCCGGTCGGTAACCGAGTCGCTCCCAGACACGCTCGGCCACAAACCGGTCGGTGGTGCGGTCCTCAAGGATGAGCTGCAGGAGCGGACGGCTGAGGGACCAGTGGGACACCGTTCTGAACACACGTCGGAATCCATGCTTTCACGCTCCAGCCATCCCCGCAGCCGCACCCCCAACGAGGACAGGGACGGAAACACGACGGAGGAGGGCGGAAGCATGGAGGATGGTCCGATGACTGCTGTCGCGACCGAACGCTTTCCGATCCCGCTCGAACTGCGCGGTCAGGGACTGAGCCGAACCCTGCGATGTCGTGTTCTGCAATCCCCACTGGCAGGGGTGAGCGATCGGATCTTCCGTCACCTGGTGCGGCGCTGGGCGCCGGATGCTCTCCTGTTCACCGAGATGGTGAATGCCACCAGCCTTGAACTCGGGCATGGACGGCACAAGGT
>JBGKDM010000199.1:0-6027 GCA_042954165.1 Synechococcus sp. | reverse complement strand
CTGAAGATCTGAGGGATTGGTCGGGGCTGAGGTGGAAACAGGGCCTTGCCCAACAGGTTCGGCCCGAGAGACGTCCTCGTTTTGGACGTGCTCAGTTGTCTGAGCTGGGGACGGCCAGCGGGCGACGGATCGGCAGATTCGCCACCAAAGCCGTGACGCGATCCTCGGTTTCAAGGCTCACGTCGCCTTCGCTCAGATCGATTTCCACGTATTTGGCCACCACCTCCAGAATTTCGCGTCTCATCTGGTCAAGGAGTTCCGGACTCAGGTCGCTTCGGTCATGGGCCAGCACCAGTTGCAAGCGCTCCTTGGCCGTGCTGGCACTGGCCGGTTGCCGGCGGAGGAGCTTGTCAAGAATGTCGCGCAGGGTCATCGGTTTCAGAAGATCTTCTTGTTCATCAGACGGCGCACTTTGGCTCGGAAACCGCGGCCTTCCTTGGCAGGGTCAATCAAGGGCACATCTTCTCCCTGGAGACGACGTGCCACATGGCCGTAGGCACGGGCCGCCGGTGACTTGCTGCCATTGAGTGTGAGCGGTTCGCCCCTGTTGGTGCTGACAATCACCTGCTCGTCTTCAAGCACCAGGCCAAGCAACGGCAGAGCCAGGATGTCGGTGACGTCGTCGACCGCGAGCATTTCCTGGTTCGCCATCATCGTCGGCCGCACTCTGTTCAGCACCAGTTGAACGGGCTTGACTCCATGGGTGTTCAGCAGGCCGATCACCCGATCCGCGTCCCGGACTGCGGAGACTTCGGGCGTGGTGATCACGATCGCCTCCCTTGCTGCGGCGACGGCATTCTTGAAGCCGTCCTCAATTCCGGCAGGACAATCGATCAGCACATAGTCGAACTGCTCTTCCAGCATGCCGGCGATTGTCTGCATGTCCTCGGGCTTGAGCCACTCGAGCATGCGCGGATTTCCGGCAGGCAGAAGTGCAAGGTTGGGCTCCTGCTTGTGCTTCACAAGGGCCTGCTCGAGCCGACAGGTTTCTGCCAGCACTTCCTGTGCCGTGTAGACGATCCGGTTCTCAAGCCCGAGCAACAGATCCAGGTTGCGTAGACCGAAGTCGGCATCGAGCACCACGGTTCTGAGCCCAAGCCTGGCCAGGGCGATGCCGAGGTTGGCGGTGAGAGTTGTTTTCCCGACCCCTCCTTTTCCGGAGCAGATCAGGATCGTTCGCGATGTGGGCGCCACGGCTTCCCGGGAAGTCGCGTCACCTTAATGGCGGTTGCTCTCTCCGACCAGTTCATCCGCAAGACGTTGCGTTCAGTCTCCCTTCAGTTCCCGTTCAGAATTCGGGGCAGCAGCCGGGGCTCAGCCGGCTCAATCACGATCACTTCATCGTCGACGTGTGCTTCCTCCGCCAATCCCGGCTGAGGCAGATCCTCGGGGCCCCTTGCCACAAGGTCCGCGATCCTCAGTTGCAGGGGTCTCAGCTGCAGCGCAACGATTCGCGCGGTTCGATTCCCGTCGCTCCCGGCGTGGGCAATGCCTCGAAGTCGTCCCCAGACCATCACATCGCCTCCTGCGATGACTCGTGCCCCTGGATTGACATCACCAAGGATCAGAAGATCTCCGGAGGTCTGAAGCTGATCGCCCGATCGCAATGTGCCGCGATGCAATCTCAGTGATTCAGCCGGATCGATGGCCGGCAGTCCAGTCGTGGACTGCGCGCTCGCTTGTGTTGTCTTTGGGTTCCCCTGAGGAGGTGCGGTGAGGATCTGCACCGGCAGTCCGAGAGCCTGGGCGCTGACGGCTGTGTGGTCATTCTGGGTCTGAAGCAGCACGAGGCTGAATCCCGAGCGCTGCAGCAGCTGTTCCATTGCCTTGAGATCTCCACACCGCAGTCGCCATGTCGCGGCGAACAGTTCGACGGGTCCTGGCTGCTCCCTGAGCAACGCATCGGTGAGAAATTCCATCCAATCCAGTGTTCGTTCACTGGGGAGGTCGATCCGCAGTCGTGTTCCGCCGCTGTTGTGCCTGGTCATCAGATCAGACGCGTGTTCCGACAGCACCCAAGCTCGACGCAGAATCAGAGGCCACGCTAGGCCCAGTGTGATCTCACGTCATGCCCGAGGCCTGAAGCCTGGTTCTGAGTTCGGCCTGAATCTCCCTGGGGTGAATCAGCCAGGTCATCGCCGCTGGAGTGGACAGGCTGTTCACCAAGGGCGACGAGCGTTCGAGTGCTCGCAGCCTCACCCCATCCCAGAGCCTGATGCCGCCCCGGTAGGGGTGGTAGCCGCGAAGCTCCTGTCGACGAAGTCCGCAGCAGTGCTCAGGGTCCAGTCCCGTCTGTTCGCTCAGTCGTCGCGCGATGGCGAGTGCTTCAAGCTGCGGCCCGGAGTCGAGTTGCTCTAACCGTGTGGCCTTGAGAAGCCGGCGTTCGATGAAGCGTCTGCACAGGCCCGCAAGGACTTCGGGCCCATCCTCAGCCCATCGCTGCAGGTGATATCCGGTCCTGACGTCGTCATTGGCAAGAAAGTCATCAGCGCTGAGCGAGTCCTGATGCCACAGCCACTGCGTCATGACCGGGTCGCACCAGATCTGACCCGGTCCCAACTGGCGCGCCACCCTGATCAACTGCTCAAGCATCCAGTTGCAGACAACGTTCAGACGGTGTGTATAGACGCTTCTGTACATCAGGTTCCGCACAACCAGGTAATGCTCCACGGCCATCAGCCCTTTCGGGTCGATGGCCAGGTCACCGTCCGGAGCCAGTGTCAATGCGGCAATGATCCGTTCCAGATCCAGCTGTCCGTAACGCGCTCCCGTGCTGTAGCTGTCCCGCATGAGGTAGTCGAGCCTGTCGCAGTCGAGCTGACTGCTCACAAGCGCTTTGATCACTTTTCTTTCCGATCGGCCCTGTTCAAGCAGATCAGCTACGGCTTGTGCCGTGCCTGGCCTCAGCTTCTCGAGCAGAGGACTGATGTCGTCATGGTTTCGTACCAGCTGCCCCGACCACATCTCGTGACGGAGGCCAAACATGTCCTCTCCCGTATGGCTCAGGGGCCCATGCCCCAGATCGTGCAGAAGGGCCGCGGCGTAGAGAAGGCCTCGGTGCTCCTCGAGGGTTGGGTCCCGCGGCAGCAGCTGCTTGAAAGCCCTGCGTGCCAGCTGGAAGACTCCGAGGGAGTGGGTGAATCGACTGGATTCAGCCCCATGAAACGTCAGAAATGCCGGACCAAGCTGACGGATGCGCCGCAGACGTTGAAACGGTCGGCTGTCCACCAAGGCCATCACCATGGCTTCAGTGGGGTCGGTTGCATCCAGCTGAATACTGCGGTGCAGCGGGTCGTGATAGGTGCGCGTTGACATCACCCGCTCAAACCGGATTCACCAGCTCAGTCCCTGCGGTGCCTTGTAACGACTCCTGAGATTCCTCTGGCTGATCCGAGGGCGGATCAAGGGTCAACAGCAGCGGTTCGAGAATTCTTTCGGCATCAGTCAGCCATTGATCCCCCTCTCCTCCGGGATTCAGAGGTTCGGGCTGCTCCAACAGCCGGTCAGGCTCAATGCCCTGTCCCTGGATGTCTCGTCCACTCGGGGTGACATACCCAGCCACGCTCACGGCCAATCCACTCCCATCACTCAGGTTGGTGAGGGTCTGGATCAGGCCCTTGCCGAATGTCCGGCTCCCCACGAGCAGGGAACGTCCGTCGTCCTGCAAAGCACCGGCCAGGATCTCACTGGCACTGGCTGTGCCGCCATTCACGAGCGTCACCATTGGTCCGTCGTACAGCGTTGCGGCGCTTGCCTGGATCGGGTCAGCGATCCCCTCTCGATTTCGGGTTTCAACGATCGCGTCATTGCTCAGGAATGCATCGGCAACGGCCAGGCCTGCACTCACAAGTCCCCCTGAATTGTTCCTCAGGTCGAGCACAAGCCCCTCTACCTCCTTGGCATCGAGTTCGGCAAGGGCCTCACGAACCTGCTCAGGCACTCCTTCGCTGAATTGTGTGATCCGCAAGTAGCCGAGGGTGTGTGCATTGCGTCTGAGACGGCGCGTTCTGACGGGACGCAAATCAACGTTTCGGCGTTCCAGGGTGACTTCGCTCGCCGTGCCATCGGGTGCTTCCAGTGTCAGCACCACCTGGGTTCCGCTGTCACCGCGCAGTCTTGCGGCTGTCGTCTCAAGTCCAAGGGTGTCCGTCGCTTCGCCATTGACCGCCAGCAACTGGGTGCCGCTCACGATGTCCTGCTCAGCAGCTGGGGATCCCTCCAGAGCTGCAATCACAACGATGTCTCCCTCATTCATGCCGTGGGCCAACTGCAGACCAACACCGCTGAGGCTTCCTTGGTTGCTCGCCTTCATCACGGCGAAGTCGTCGGGCCTGAGCAGGCGGGTGTAGGGGTCACCAATCGGCGCCAGCATCCGTTCGATCGCGCTGTAGGCCTGCTCACTCGTTTCGATGCTTCCTTCGAGGGCCTTCTGCCTCAGTCGTTTCCAACGAATGTCATCAAAGCGTTCAGGACTCACGTAGCTCTGATTGACCAGCTTCCAGCTCTCCACCACCAGCTGCTGGGCGTCATTCAGCGCCATGACGGGTGCCGTCGAGAGCAGCCCTGTCAGGGCAAGGCTCAGGACTGAACACACCAGATGACGCCAGGGGTTCAGTCGGGTTTTAACAGTCGGCAACATCGGCTTCATACCGGGCGCGTTCCCTGGAACGTGTTCAGTAGACTCTCGCAATCCAAGCCCACTTCTGCATGGCGAACTCCTCACCTGTCTACGACTGGTTCCAGGAACGTCTTGAAATTCAGGACATCGCTGACGACATCAGCAGCAAGTACGTGCCCCCCCACGTCAATATCTTCTATTGCCTTGGCGGGATCACGTTGGTCTGCTTCCTGATCCAGTTTGCAACTGGATTTGCGATGACCTTCTATTACAAGCCGACTGTTGCTGAGGCTTATTCCTCGGTTCAGTACCTGATGACCGACGTCAGCTTCGGATGGCTGATCCGTTCCATCCACCGCTGGAGCGCCTCAATGATGGTGCTCATGCTGATTCTCCACGTCTTCCGCGTCTACCTCACCGGTGGTTTCAAGCGTCCCCGTGAGCTCACCTGGGTGACTGGCGTCACCATGGCCGTCATCACCGTGTCTTTCGGTGTTACCGGGTATTCGCTTCCCTGGGATCAGGTTGGCTACTGGGCCGTCAAAATTGTGTCCGGCGTGCCTGCAGCCATCCCTGTTGTCGGCGACTTCATGGTTGAGCTTCTCCGTGGTGGTGAGAGTGTCGGTCAAGCAACCTTGACTCGCTTCTACAGCCTGCACACCTTCGTGATGCCTTGGCTGCTCGCTGTCTTCATGCTCATGCACTTCCTGATGATCCGTAAGCAGGGCATTTCCGGTCCCTTGTGATTCAGAGGTTCATTTTCAGCTTCCAAAGATTCTTCCCTGGTTGATCCAATGCACATCCTCAAGAAGCCTGATCTTTCTGATCCCAAGATGCGAGCCAAGCTCGCCAAGGGCATGGGCCACAACTATTACGGTGAGCCGGCCTGGCCCAACGACCTTCTCTATATCTTCCCCGTTGTCATCCTGGGCACCATTGCCTGTGTTGTCGGACTGGCTGTGCTTGATCCAGCCATGCTTGGTGATAAGGCCGATCCGTTTGCAACTCCTTTGGAAATTCTTCCTGAGTGGTATCTGTACCCAGTGTTCCAGATTCTGCGGGTCGTTCCCAACAAGCTCCTAGGAATTGCACTGCAAACCCTTGTGCCCCTCGGACTGATGCTTGTTCCTTTCATCGAAAGTTTCAACAAGTTCCAGAATCCGTTCCGTCGTCCAGTCGCGATGGCTGTGTTCCTCTTTGGAACCTTCACAACCATCTACCTCGGCATCGGTGCTGCCATGCCGATCGACAAATCCCTGACTCTTGGATTGTTCTGATTAGATTCCACTGAATTAAAAAACCCGGTTTACTGACCGGGTTTTTTTGTGTTTGTCGCTTTCAGACGGCGCTGGTCTGTTCAGACTCCTGCAGTCCCGTCAGATCATCGAGATCCAGCATCTCGACGTCTT
>JBGKDM010000198.1:0-2559 GCA_042954165.1 Synechococcus sp. | reverse complement strand
TTATCGCTGGGACTAAGCCTTGTCCTGCTTGACCGCGCTCAGTTCTGCAGCTCCCCCTTTGGCTTCCAGGGCTTTTTCCAGCCCTTCAAGATCGGCATCGGTGATCTTGGTCTGCATCGGGCAGTGCTTGGGTCCGCACATGGAGCAGAACTCAGCCTGCTTGTAGATATCGGCCGGCAGAGTTTCGTCGTGATACTCCTTGGCTCGCTCAGGATCCAGGGACAGCTCGAACTGCTTGTTCCAGTCGAAGTTGTAACGGGCCCGGCTGAGCTCGTCGTCACGGTCACGGGCACCAGGACGATGACGGGCGATGTCTGCCGCGTGAGCCGCAATCTTGTAAGCAATCAAGCCCTCGCGGACATCCTCGGCATTGGGCAGACCAAGGTGCTCTTTGGGGGTCACGTAGCAGAGCATGGCCGTGCCATGCCAGCCAGCCATGGCAGCACCGATCGCCGAGGTGATGTGGTCGTAACCAGGAGCAATGTCGGTGACCAGGGGGCCGAGCACATAGAAGGGCGCCTCGCTGCATTCCTCCATCTGCTTTTTGACGTTGAACTCGATCTGGTCGAGGGGGACGTGGCCCGGACCTTCGACCATCACCTGCACGTCATGCTTCCAGGCGCGACGGGTCAGTTCTCCAAGGGTCTTCAGCTCAGCCAACTGGGCCGCGTCGGAGGCATCGTGCTGACATCCAGGACGCAACGAATCTCCGAGCGAGAAGGTGCAGTCGTAGCGCTTGAAGATCTCGCAGATGTCATCAAAGCGCGTGTAGAGGGGGTTCTGCTTGTGGTGATACAGCATCCACTGGGCCAGGATGCCGCCGCCACGGCTGACGATGCCGGTGATGCGGCCCTTCACCTTGGGCAGGTGCTCGATCAGCAATCCAGCGTGGATGGTCTGGTAATCAACGCCCTGCTGGCAGTGCTTTTCAATGATGTGGAGGAAATCGTCCTCCGACAGCTTTTCGATGGAGCCGTGGACACTCTCCAGGGCCTGGTACACCGGGACGGTGCCAATCGGCACCGGAGACGCATTGATGATCGCGGTGCGGACTTCATCAAGGTTGACGCCACCGGTGGAGAGATCCATCACGGTGTCAGCGCCGTACTTGACCGCCAGCTTGAGCTTTTTCACTTCCTCAGCGGCATCCGAGGCATTCGGAGAGGCGCCGATATTGGCGTTCACCTTGCACTTGCTGGCAATGCCGATCGCCATCGGCTCCAGGTTGGTGTGGTTGATGTTGGCCGGGATGATCATGCGACCCCGCGCCACCTCTTCCATCACCAGGGACTCGGGAAGGTTTTCCCGCTTGGCGACGTAGGCCATTTCCTCGGTCACCACACCCTGACGGGCGTAATGCAACTGGGACACGTTGGCCTGGCCCTTACGAGGAGATACCCAGGAAGCACGCATGATCGAGACGGCGAAGGAGTTGCCAGGAGTCGACCAGTCGGCCGTGGATCACGCTTGTTCACTTCCCTGCGCCGGCATCACCCGGGTCAGGTTCGGAGGGTGTGATCTCAGCCCCCGGCCGTCGGAAACAACCGTGGGGCACCCCTAGTGGTGATCAAACGCTAGCAACTGCAATCGACGGGGATCAGCTGGCCGCCAGCCCATTCAAGGTGGCAGCCACCACGCGGTGGTCGCTGTCCTGCTGCAGACCCTGAAGCAGAACCCGTGCCTGGTCTCCGATGTCCTGGCCCTTCGCTTCCCGCACCAACCGCACCAGCACTTCAGCCCCACTGACACGCACGGTGCCGTCGGCATCGACAATTGCGAGCTGGGCCAGCTCGAGCAACCAGCGGAAGCCAATGCTCTCCTGCTCGGCCAGGGCCGAGAGGATGCTGCAGCGGACCAACCAGGCTTCATCAGCAGCGAAGCAGGCCTTCAGCTGCGGCCAGGCCCGCTCAACGCCATAACTGGCCAAGGCATTCGCCGCCTCAGCCCGGACATTGGGATCCTCGTCGTGGGTCACCAGGCTGCTCAGCACCTGCCACCCCTGTTCCGTTCGTTTGTAACCGAGTCCACTGCAGCTCAGCGAGCGCACCAGAAAAGCTGACTGCTGTGTGCCGAGCACCAGCAGCGGCACGGCCTCTTCATCGGTGCAAAAGCGCAGTTCCGTCAGGGCTGGCATGGCCTTGACCGGATCGCCACTGACGATTGCCTCCTGAAGTGCCTTGAGATCAGGCGTGGGGGAATCCGAGGGATCTGGCATGAATCGGGTGCAAAACAATCAGGGAGCATCGTCTGCTTGGGCCCGTTGAAGGTCCTGATGCAGACGGGAGCGGCGCAGGCGACGGCCCAGCGAACAGCTGGCGATCAAGCCAGAACCCACCAGAACGGCTGGGAGCACCTGAATGCGTTCCCGGCCCTGGCGCAGCTGCAACGACAGAATGGCCACGCCGATCAGCAGCGGAGCCCCCAGCGTCACCCAGACCACGGAACGATCGCTGGTCATGGCTCTGCGTGGTCCTCCGACCACGCCAGCAGCGTCGATGCCAGCACCTCGATGCCGACACCCAAGGCCCGCTCATCCAGAGCGAAATGGCCGTTGTGCAG